>JACMKN010000230.1 GCA_014380135.1 Deltaproteobacteria bacterium | reverse complement strand
CCAGCGGGCTGGAGGCGTTGGCGTACAGCTTGCGCGGAATCCGGCCGGCCTTGTAGGAAAGGCGACCGGCGATCACAGCCAGCTTCATCGCTTCGGCCATTGCAATCGGATCCCGGGCGCCGGCAATGGCGGTGTTCATCAAAACTCCGGCACAGCCCAACTCCATGGCGATGGCGGCATCCGAGGCCGATCCGACCCCGGCATCCACGATGACCGGCACCTTCACGTTCTCGAGAATAATCCTGATATTGTATGGATTGCGGATCCCCAAGCCGCTGCCGATCGGCGCCCCCAGCGGCATGACCGCCGCGCAGCCCAGATCCTCCAGTTTTTTGCAGACGATGATATCGTCACTGCAATATGGCAGGACAGTGAAGCCTTCGCCCACCAGTACCTTGGCGGCCTTGAGCAGCTCCTCGTTGTCGGGGAAGAGGGTCTGTTCGTCCCCCAGTACCTCCAGCTTGACGAAATCGGACATGCCGGCCTCACGTGCCAGACGGCAGGTGCGAATGGCATCGTCCGCCGTATAGCAGCCGGCGGTGTTGGGGAGCAATGTATATTTTTTAAGATCAATGTAATCCAGCAGCGATTCCTTGCTGCGGTCAAGATTGACCCGCCGCACGGCCACGGTGATGATCTCGGCCCCTGAGGCCTCAAGAGCCCGGGCGGTCTGCTCAAAGCTGGCATACTTGCCGGTTCCCACCATCAGGCGTGAACTGAACTCCCGCCCGCCAATGATCAGTTTGTCAGTATTGTGTGTCATTCCGGCTGTCCTCCGCCAACAAAATGTACTATTTCTATTTTGTCTCCATCCGAAAGAAGATGGGTGTCGTACCCGGCCTTGGGCACTATATCCAGATTCACCTCCACCGCAACCCGCTCCAGGCCGATACCCAGTTGAGACAAAAGTCCGGCGATCGAAATCCCTTCTTTCTGCTCCGTTTTTTCCCCGTTCAGGACAATCTGCATAGTGCACTCTCCAGAAATGAAAAAAGCCGCAGAAGCGGCTGTTAAAAATCTATCGGCGCGCTTCCCTACGCCGGCATTACCCGGATCAGGTACGAAGGGTCACGGTCATGAACCGCTCTCAGTCGAAACTCCCCTAGCATCGTGCCAAGTTAGATGATTGCAGCAACTCTGTCAACCCAATTTAGAAAGCCGATTGACCTCAAACGGCAATATATTTTCTCCTTTGTCGCCTGTTTCATTGATATTGCGACATATTTCTGGCATTGTGTCCACCGGACAATGTCCTGTTCAGCAAGCAATTTCCGGAGGCCTTGTGTAATGACCGACAAACGCGACATCAGGCGCCACAAGAAACGTATCTCGATCCGTTTCGGGATTGATGAGCCCAATCGTGTCGCGTTTACAGAAGATATTTCCATAACCGGCATGTTTATAAAAACTCCCAACATTGTTCCGCCTAACACAAAAATCAGAATTATGTTCGAACTTGCCGGCGGTCACAAGGTAGAAGTGGAAGCACGGGTCATGTGGGCCAAGAAGGTTCCTCAAAACCTGTTTCACCTGGTAAAGAAGAGCGGCATGGGGGTGCGTTTTTTGCGTTTCGATGCTGGTGAGGATCTTTTTCAGCGCTATTTTGAACGGATAGGGGTGGAAAGTTAGTTGTTCCAGAGGGTGTGACCATGGCATGCAGGAAAATATTTATCGGTGCAACCGGGCAGCATTGCGGCAAAACAACCATCAGTTTGTCACTAATGCACCTAGCCAGTAGAAAATACGGTCGAGTTGGCTTCATGAAACCGATCGGCCCCAAATGCATCGACTTCAACGGTCATATAGTCGATAAGGATGCAGCGATGTTTGCCTCTGTTTTTGGCGTTGAGGAAGATGTGGCGTTCATGTCTCCCCTGACGCTCTGCCCCGGCACTACCCGCCGCTTTCTGGACGGTGAGATTGACATGGCTACTCCCCGAAAGACAATTTTGGCGGCTTGTGCCGAACTGGAACGAAAGTACGATTTTCTGATAATTGAGGGGGCCGGTCACGGCGGGGTCGGTTCTGTGGTCGGAGCAAACAATGCCCAGGTGGCCGCCATGCTCAATGCCCCGGTGTTGCTTGTGACCGGCGGCGGAATCGGCAACGTGATTGATGCCGTGGAGCTTAATCTGGCTCTGTATGAGCGGGATCGCGCCAATGTCAGGATCATAATGCCCAACAAGCTGGTGCCGGAAAAACGTGATAATGCGATGAACTATCTGAATAAGGCATTTTCTGCCAGCGGGCTTCTGGTAACCGGCGCTTTTGATTATTCACCGACTTTGGCGGACCCGACACTGCAGCATGTCGCAAATCTTCTCGGGCAGCCGCTTCATGGCGATTTAACCGATCAAAGCCGCCTCTGTCACACCATTCAGCTGGGAGCCGCCTCTTCGCAGCGCGTCATAGATAATCTGGAGGATTCCACCCTGCTGATAGTGACCAGTTCAAGGGATGAATTAGTGGTAACGGCATCCTCGCTGCATAATATCCCCGAATTCAAAAAACGACTGGCCGGTCTTGTCATTGGCGGCCATGCGCCCATCTCCGATATTACCCAGCGAATTCTTGACGACAGCGGCATACCATATATCCGCATTGAAGAGACATCATCGGAAGTGTTCTATCAGTTGCGCGAACATGTATCGAAAATCGGTCCGGAAGACCTGGAAAAAATAGCTCTGATAAACGCGACCGCCGAACGTTATATAGACTTTGAAGCAATCGACTCCAGACTATGTTGACTTTCCGGCAGCCAGGAGCCAAAACAGCAAAAAACTCTTGACCTTACGCCGTTTTTAATATTTATAGGAACCATTCGACTAGTTATTTGGGGCCCGCATGATTGCGTTGACACGTATGGACAAACAGACCATGTATCTGAATCCGGATCACATTAGCAGTATCGAGGAGACTCCGGATACGGTTATTACACTCTTTAACGGCAATCACTATATTGTCATCGAGCGTGCAGCCATTATCATCAGCAGAGTTGTCGCCTTTCGCTCCAGAGTGATACGCAGAACTGCCGGCACGCACGGCAGGAAATATCTTAACAGACAACGCAAAAACCTTTTCCGGCATATTTCCATCAGCAACGCAGCCATTCGTCCCGCCACGCTGGACGCTCACGACCGCACTCCATACCACAGTCTGGATTAACAATATATGGATTTAGCAACCATTATAGGATTAGTGATGGGCTTCGGCGCCATTTTTGGCGGCGCCGCAATCGAAGGCGTCCATATATCGGCCCTCATCCAGCCGACAGCCGCCATGATAGTTCTAGGAGGCACCTTTGGCGCCACCTTCGTCTGCTTTCCGCTTCCGGCGATCATTAATGCACTGAAAGCCGTTAAAATTGCTTTTCTCCCTAACAAGGTTGATCACGATGGGGTTGTTAAGGACATCATCAACTATGCCACCAAGGCCAGGCGCAACGGCTTGATCTCTCTGGAGCAGGAAGCGCAGAACGCCAAGGACCCTTTCATCAAAAAAGGCATTTCACTGGTGGTTGACGGCATCGATCCCCAGAAACTGCGTGAGACACTGGAAGCCGACATCATGGCCTATGAAGACCACACCAAGCACAGCGTTGAGTTCTATGAAGCGGCTGGTGGTTTTGCTCCGACCATCGGTATCATCGGAGCCGTACTCGGCCTGATCCACGTCATGGGCAATCTCTCCGACACCTCCAAGCTGGGGGGCGGCATCGCCGTAGCGTTCGTTGCAACAATCTACGGTCTGATGATCGCCAACATCATCTGTATTCCGATTGGAACCAAACTGAAAATTCGCATGAAGGAGGAGGTTTTGCGCCGAGTTATGATTCTGGAGGGGCTGATCGCCATCCAGAATGGTGAAAACCCTCATTTCATCGAACAGAAGCTCAAGGCCTTCGTGGGCGGTCACTAACCTTTCATGGCACTCAAAAAAGAACCGGAAAAGCATGTAAACCACGAGCGCTGGCTCGTTTCCTATGCCGACTTCATCACCCTGCTGTTTGCCGTTTTTGTTGTTCTGTATGCCATGGGTCAGAGCGATAAAAAAAAGGTTGAAGAGGTCATGCAGTCGCTCAAGGAATCATTCGGCATGGTCAATGCCGGTGCCCCGACTCCGAAGGTCAATGTAATTCCATCAAAAGCGCTGACGGTAATTCCGTCCCTCAAGCCGGAGATGTCAATAGCTCCAACCGGTCGCCAGCGCAGTGGTCTGGCGAAGTCGCGGGCCGAGGAAAAAGACTTCCGGCAGATAAAGGCATCGGTCGAGGCCTACCTGGTCAAGCAGGGCGCCCAGCACAAGGTCTCCCTTGAAATCACCCGCCGTGGCCTGGTCGTCAGCCTTAAGGAAGCGGGCTTTTTCGATTCGGGCCAAGCCGCAATCAAGCCCGAAGCGTATGAACTGATCAATACCATCTCCGAAGTAATGACCCAGTATAATAATCCGTTGCGAGTCGAGGGACATACCGACAATCTCCCGATCCGTTCCGCACAGTTCCCTTCCAACTGGGAGCTTTCCACGGCACGCGCAACCAACGGTCTCAAGTATCTGCTCAAAAACTTCGATGTCGATCCAGACAAGATCTCAGCCACCGGCTACGCAGAATTTCGCCCCATTGCAGACAATGCCACACCTGAAGGACGTGCAAAAAACCGGCGCGTCGACCTGGTCATGCTCTCCAGTGACGGCGTACGAGGCGAACCTTAGATCCGCACGTCACCACTTGCCCGGCATACTCCCCGCCTTTTCCGGCCTGATGCACAATCCATCAATCTAAATATTTAACTGTTCGCATCTATTGCAGGTGACCATATGACTTATCCTGTCGCAATGACATGGTATGGTTCTTCATATCAACAATATGAAGGAGACATCATGGAAGCTGTTATGATTGCGGGAGTTGCTGTAGTTGCTGTTGGAGGATTTTATTCGGCACTGGATCTGCTTGCCGATCTGGGGATATACGTCAGAATGACGCGGCCCGGAACAAAGAACTCATCCCTTTCCGGTAAAGGTGTCCTCTCGTCGCAGGCCAGGATCAAGAAGGTGGCGGGGATGCACGTTTGAGAGCGCATGCAGCAGGCTGCTTTTAACGTTGGGTATTTCTGTCTGCAGCTCCTTGAGCAGTCGTTTCATTCTCTGGCGCTGAAGGTCGGCGGTGCCGCAGACCGGACAGCAGCAGCAGACAACCGGCAGGGACACCTGTCTGGAGAAACTGATGATATCCTCTTCAGGAACGTATACCAAAGGCCGAATGACGGTGGTGACGCCGTTGTCGGCCAGCATTGAAGCGGCCATGGACTTGAGCGAGCCGACAAAAAACTGGTTCAGCAGCAGGGTCTCGATGAAATCATCCTGATGATGCCCCAGTGCCAGCTTGTTACAGCCCAGATTCTGCGCCATTTCGTAGAGTGCACCCCGTTTCAGGCGGGAGCAGATGGAGCAGTATGATGATCCGGGACGACGTTTTTCCTGAATGATCGCGTAGTGTTCGGTGGGCAGCATGCGATAGTCAAAGCAGTTGTCACGCAAAAAATCCTCGATGACATCCGTTCTGTAACCGGGATAGCCGGAGTTAATATTAACGGCAATCAGCTCAAAGGGAACCGGAGCTCTCCGCCTTAAATCCTCCAGCAGAAGCAGCAGCGTGTACGAATCCTTGCCTCCCGACACGGCCACCGCGATACGATCACCCTTCTCGATCAGAGCAAAGTCGGCGATGGCCTTGCCGACTCCATGGCGCAGTTTTCTGAAAAGCGGACTTCCGTTGAATTCCGCGCATGGATTTTTTGGTCCGGGTCTATTCGGCACGTTGAATACTTTCCAGAAATCGGCGCACCAGCGGCGCAAAGGTCTCATGTTCCAGCAGGAATGCATCGTGGCCGTAGGCTGAGGTTATCAGATGATATTCAAAGGGCTTTCCCAACTCTTTCATACAGGTCGCCATCTCTTCCGTCTGGTAAGCCGGATAAAGCCAGTCGGAGGTAAAGGCATAAAACTGGATCGGCACTTTTACCTGGCCGAAAGCCTCGGCCATCGACTCATAGCCCCAGGCAATATCGTAAAGGTCCAACGACTTGGCCAGATAAAGAAATGAATTGGCATCAAAACGATCCACAAAGTTGTAGCCGTTGTAGTTCAGATAACGCTCGACTTCGAACTGCCCGAAGAAGTCAAACTGGCCATCCTTGGCAGAAAACCGGCGGCCGAATTTTGCATCCATCGATTCATCCGACAGGAAAGTGATGTGGCCGATGCCGCGTGCCAACGCCAAGCCGTCCTTGGGGTTATGCTTGTATTCTCCCTTGCGCCAAGTCGGGTCATTAAAGATTGCCCAGCGGGCCACCGCATTCAAGGAAATGGCCTGGGGTGACGGATGCGGTGTGGAAGCCAGCGCAATAGCAGAGGCGATGCTGTCGGGATACTGGGTGGCCCACTCAAGGGCCTGCATGCCCCCCATGCTGCCCCCCATGACTGTCAGCAGTTTCCCTATTCCCAGCGCATCTATCAGAAGTTTCTGGGCTCGAACCATGTCCCGGACGGTAATGACCGGAAAGGAAAGGTTGTAACGCTTGCCGGTTTTGGGATTAATCGATGTGGGGCCGGTGGAGCCGTAGCAGGAACCGATAACATTCGAGCAGATTATAAAATAACGATCCGTATCCAGCAGGCGCCCGGAACCGACAATGGCATCCCACCAGCCCGGTTTGCTCTCCGATTCGTCATGTTTTCCTGCAAGGTGGGCATCGCCGGTCCAGGCATGTTCGACCAGTATGGCATTGGAGTGCTGTTCATTAAGGGTGCCGTAGGTTTCGTAGACGAGGGTAATTGGCGCCAGGATACGACCGCTGTCAAGACGGATACCGGATTCAAATGTTTTGGATTGTTCCTTGACAAAATCGGCGGACATGAAAAAGCCCCTTCGCAATTTAATGAAAAGGGGCCGGGAATAATTCACGGCGCACCCCTCATCTTTGCCTTTCGGCAGGAATTAGCACCTGACGTCTTAATGACCGGTTGCTGTGGCTTCGCAGGGCCTTTCCCTCCACCACTCTCGATAAGCAGGTTTAGATTTGTGACAATACGAAATTACCGCTTCCCTTGTCAATCAATTTGAAAGTTTGGAAGACACTGTTTCCAATCAACCGTTACATCAAATGACTGGAAAACAAACGTTCCATCTGCTATAAGTCCCGTTCATCACTTGCTAGCCATTACAGTCCTTCCTGAGGAGTTTTTATGAAAAAGTTATTGTTTAATGTACTGCTGGTAGCAGCATTCATGACCGGATGTGCCGGAAACTATTATAATGTTCCGACAGAAAATTTCGCTGACAAGGTCAAGGTCCTCGGCATCGCTCCGATTTTTATAGATGTTGAATCCGACATCAGATATCCGCAGAAAGATCTGCTGATACAGTTGTCCAGCGATTTGAACCGAAAGTACGAACCACAGCTCGTACGCAAGCTGAAAGCTACCGGCAATTTCTATACGGTGGTCCCTCTTGACGGCGATCCGACCAAATTGTTCAACTCTTTAATGTTCCGGCGTGAGAAACGTGATGATGCAACAATCCAGTACAACAAGTACTTCTGGAAGGACGATGAGCTGCGCAGCTATATCCAGAAGAATAGCCTGGATGCCGTCATGCTGATCACTGTCAGCGGTCTGACCAAGAATGAAAAGATATACTCCAGCAACTCCCTGACATCACTTGAAACCGACTATAACTACCTGACACTGACCGCCCAGATTCTGGATGCCAGCGGTACAGTTCTGTGGGAGTACCCCAATTTCCGTCGGAGTTTTGTGGCCCATTCTCCGTTGATAAACCTGCAGTACCCTGACTTCAGCGAATCTGATGCCAACCTCTCAAGGCAGACCGAGGTCAAATTCAAGACACTGGACGGCATTCGCCGGACCCTTGATCATAAGCGAAAGGATTGGCTGCAGCGTGAGACACAGGAATCGGAAGCTTATGGCGAACAGTTCGAAGAAATTATCTCGCTGATAAAATTCGACCTCAACGGTGTCAAAAAAAATAAATCAACTGCAACCGAACCGCCTCGTCAAAGCCCAGTTGATGCTTCCAAATCGACTGAACCCGGACCGGAACCGTCACAGACAGCGACTCCGGCTCCAATGCCGCCACAACAATCAATTGAGCCGGCAAAGGCGACGGCCATATCCACCGAAGAAGCACCGGCCACAAACAGCGACGAAATCGTCCCGGCCACAGACAGTACACGATAACACTCCCTTCCTACTGCCAAGCTATGCCTCACACCCCGAGTAACCAGCCGGTATTACTTTAGGGGGTGAGGCGTATGCACGGCCTGTCCCGTTTATCGGAGTCAGATTCCGGCAATTCATACCTGTTAGCCTCCATTCATTATTATTCACCCGGTAGAACATGTCCTGTTTTCACAGGAGCTTATTTGCCAATAGCCAAAAAGTATCTGGAACAAAGTAAGGTTACTACCCCTTTTTTTTTGACATGGGTGGTATATTTTGCGATAATTCGCCGGCTTCACTATCAACCTTGGGGGTTCCATGAAGAAATTTGTCGTCATCTGCACTGTTATGCTCGCTCCGCTCGTTGCAATGTCGGCATTTGCAGCCCAGTTGAAAGTTTTTGTAGCTGACATTAATGCGGTTGGGGCTGCCAACAAGGATGAATTGAAAACAACTCTGCAGACGCTGCTGGCCTCTCGTCTAAACAATGACCAGATCATGTCTGTGGCGAGCGCAAGCGAGGCTGATGTTATTGTTACAGGAACGTACGTGGCGATCGGCAAGGTTTTCAGCGTAGATGCTCTGGCAAAAACCGTTGCCGGAAAATCTGTGACGCGGGCATTTGTGCAGGGCGAGAGCCAGGATGAGTTGATTCCTTCCATCGGCCAGCTGGCCGACAAACTTTCTGCAGGACTCTCCCGGCAGTACTTCCCTGGCTCATCGGCGGCACCGTCACCTGCTGCACTTCCAGCTCCATCATCCCCGAAGAAAGATATTATCATGGTCGAACAGGTGCGTCCGGCTGCAACGGCCGAATTCATCAAACCTCGCGAATACGAGCAGGGCAGCACCAGCGGCTGGACCAGCAAAAGACTGATCGGTGCGGCCAATCTACTGACCCTTGGTGCCCCGCTTCAGGATGGCGGGCGTCAGATATTCATGGCCGAGGACCGCCGCATTTCTTACTACCGACAATCCCATGAAATGAAACTGATTACTGACGTCGAGCTGGGTTCAAGCGAGAAAATTGTATCCCTGGATGCCATGGTTACCGGAAACAATACAGAACTTTATGTCAGCGTTATGCGCGGCGCTGAAGTTTCTTCACAGGTTTGGCAGGTTCAGGGAGATAAACTGGTAAGATTAACCGACAAGATACCTTATTTCTTTCGGGTGTTCTCGCTTGCCGGAGCACCCCGCAAACTTTATGCGCAGGGCATGGGGCGCGGCAGTGACTTCTACGGCGATGTATTCGAAGCAGCCCTTTCCGGAAACTCGGTTTCTCTGAAAAACCCCATCAAGATGCCCCGCTTCGGAAACATCTATACTTTCAACCAATTTACTGACGCCGCCGGCACCGTCTTTACAACAGCGATCAACCCGGACAATTATCTGATCGTCTACGACCGGAACCAGGCTGAACTGTGGCGCAGCAACGACAAGTTCGGAGGATCGGAACTGTACTTTCAGAAGGAAGATCCGGACAACGTACGTGTGACCGGAGATAATTTCCGCTGGATATTTATGAACCAGCGCATTCAGGTAACTTCCAAAGGCGAAGTGCTTGTCGGTAAAAACGACGGTTTCTGGGTTCTTGGCAACGCGCGTTCCTACAAGAAGGGTGCCGTATATTGCCTGACCTGGAACGGCTCCAGCATGGAAGAAAAATGGCGTACCCGCGAAACGCAGAACTATATGCCAGACTACTTCTTTGATGAAGCAAGTAATGAATTATTAATTCTTCAAACTGTCCAAAGGCCCGGCATAACAAACCGCGGAGCTTCTTCACTGGCCATTAAGAAGGTAGAATGACGCGTTCCGCTAACGACATATCTCTTCCACGCGGCGTCAGCGACTTTCTGCCGGATACCGCAGCCAAGATAGGTTATATTGAAAGCCGCTTGCTGAAAGTTTTCGAGTTGTGGGGTTTTCGGCGCATTATAACTCCCAACCTGGAATATGAAGATGTACTGGCCATCGGCATGGGTGACGAGCTGAAAGGGAAAACCTACCGTTTTGATGATCGCCAGACCGGCCGGCTCCTGGCTTTTCCTCCCGATATCACTCCGCAGGTTGCGCGCATCGTAGCTAACCGTTTGGCCGACTGGCCCCTGCCGCATCGTATCTGCTACAACGGACGTGTACTGCGCCAAACCGAGATGCAGACGGGACGGAGTCGTGAAATGTTCCAGTCCGGTGTTGAGTTGATCGGCCTGGATTCTCCCGAAGCGGATGCCGAGATGATTGTCATGGCGATAGAAGCCATGCAGGGACTCGGCCTTGACAATTTCAAGATTGATCTGGGACAGGTTGAATTCTGTAATGGTGTAATGCAGGCCTCCGGACTGAGCGGGGCGCCTCTGCAGGAACTCCGTCAAGCAGTATCCAGAAAAGACACTTCTGCCGTAGCAGCCGTACTGAAAACTTATCCGGTCAGACCGGAATCATACCGGGAAATAAACGCTTTACCGCGCCTGTTTGGCGGTTGCGACGTTCTCCAGGAGGCAAAAAAGGTCGTTTCCAATCCGCGCTCATTGGCTGCACTGGAAAACCTGCGCCAGGTTCTGGAGATTCTCGACATCCATGGTGTCAGCGATTATCTGTCAATTGATTTGGGTGAAACCAGGGGGCTGGATTACCACACCGGAATTACATTTGAAGGCTTTGTGAGCGGCTTTGGCGAACCGGTTTGCAGCGGAGGCCGTTATGACAACCTGACTGCCCGCTATGGATTCGATGCACCTGCCACCGGTTTCACCTTCAACGTCCTCAACCTGCTGCAGGTTCTGGCACGTCGTCCGGAAGTTGAGGCCAGCACCGCACGCGATTTTCTGCTGTTCAATGCCCGTGATGACCGCAGAGTCGCGCTCGAAGTTGCCCGGCTGTTGCGATCACAGGGATACAGCACAGCCAGAGACATTATTTGCCGGGAGTATGATCAGTCGCTTGAATACGCCCGCCGCATGAATATCCGTTGCATGCTGGTTGTCGGCAACGACAGTCAGTGTTACCATGCCGTACGAATCAGTGACGGAGTTACTGTACCGGTTGACAGGGCGATCATCGCCCGTCCGGAACTTATGAAATTCATCGAAGAAAGCCAGGGAGACAGGTAAAAATGGCAAACGTGGTTGTAGTAGGCGCCCAGTGGGGCGATGAAGGCAAAGGCAAGGTTGTCGATATCTATACCGAGTATGCCGATGATATCGTTCGTTATCAAGGCGGCAACAATGCCGGCCATACACTGGTAGTAGGGGCTGAGAAGGTTGTGCTGCACCTGATTCCCTCCGGCATCCTGCACGAGGGCAAACGTTGCATCATCGGCAATGGCGTTGTGCTGGATCCGGAAGTATTCATCAAGGAAATCACCAAACTCAAGGCGTCCGGACGGATCAAGGATGATTCCTGCCTGCTGCTGTCAGAATCGCTGCATATCATCATGCCTTACCATAAGCGCATCGATATTGCTCGTGAAGCAAAGAGCGGCGACAAAAAAATCGGTACAACCGGTCGCGGAATCGGTCCCTGCTACGAAGACAAGATCGGTCGTCGCGGCATCCGCCTGATGGATCTGATCGATCCGGAGACCTTTTCGCGCAAACTGAAAGAATTCCTGATCGAAAAGAATTTTCTTCTTCAGCAGTTCCTGGGAGAAGCCCCCTGCAATTTTGACGAGATCCTCGCCGAATACCAGGGCTATGCCGATATCCTGCGGCGCTATGTGGCTGATACCGCTCTAATCCTCAGCAAGGATCTCAAGGCCGGCAAAAAGGCGCTCTTCGAGGGTGCACAGGGGACTTTGCTGGATGTTGACCATGGCACCTATCCCTTTGTCACCTCCTCTTCCACCTGCTCCGGCGGGGCCTGTACCGGTTCCGGCGTCAGCCCTCGCGATATCCATGAAATTATCGGCATATCCAAGGCTTATGTCACTCGGGTCGGCAGCGGCCCCTTTCCGACCGAACTGCTGGAAGAAACCGGTGAAAAGTTACGCCAGGTTGGAGGTGAGTTCGGAGCAACTACCGGTCGTCCCCGTCGTTGCGGTTGGTTTGATGCGATGGTTGTTCGCTACGCTGTGCGTGTGAACGGATTGACCGGCATCGCCCTGACGAAACTGGATGTCTTGTCCGATTTCGATACGATAAAGGTTTGCACCGGCTACAACTATAATGGTAAAGCACTGGAGACCCTTCCGGCCAGTCTGGAAATATTCGAAAAGTGCCAGCCTGTTTATGAGGAACTTCCCGGCTGGAATAGTGACATCACCGGAGCTCTCAGCTTCGAAGAACTGCCTCCCAAGGCCCAATCCTATGTCAAGCGCCTGCAGGAACTTGCCGGTTGTCAGATTGTGATGGTTTCGGTCGGACCAAGGCGGGACCAGACCATTACGCTGCGGAACCCGTTCGCCTAGTTGTAATCTTTGTTAGCTGTTTTTACAGGGAAGGCCGGCAAAGTATCTTGCCGGCCTTCCTTGTATCATGTCCAAGTGCTGCACCAAATATCAGGCGGGTTTCTTTCTTGCCGCTGCGGTTTTGGCAGGTCGTAATCCGCAGCAGACCATCTCGACAAAAAGTTTGCTCTTGTATCCGACGCTCTTTGCCAGAGAGGAGGTCTGATTGAATGTCTGTTCCGCGGCAGTCAAACTCCTGGAAAGCGCCTGGGCAGTGCTGTCAGTCTTGATCCTGTCAAGCACGTTTAGAAAAGCGATCCACTCCAACAACTCTTCAAACCTTTCCTTGTTGAACCACTCCGTCCCTTCGCTTTCATGAATCAGCAGATAACTCCGGCAGGCCGGCAGAATAAACATGCTTTTCAAGTCCGTGTGTTCGAAACGCTGGACAGCGCCCGGCTTACCGGCTCGCCACCACTCCAGCAGCGCCGACAGCAGCGGAAGGCAGCGAACATGGAGGTCGTTGTCATGGTCTTTCATCAGAAGCTGCCGCAGGGTGCAGTCCAACCCGTACCGGACCGGGTTAATGGATGAATCACGCAAAACAAGCCAGGCCAGAACCAGCCGTGATGTGGCCTGGTCCAATAGCCGGAAAGCAACCCTGTCCTGAAGGAGACTGTCAGAAGTCACCGCCGGCCTCGGCAACAGCAGATGTGAGAGGCGATTAAAAACTATCGACAGCTCTTCAACCTGGCCAGGTTTGGCAACCAGCCTGGATCGGGACTTCCTTTTTCCGGAGGCCGTAGCCGGTTCGGAAATTGCCGACTCCGTTTCCAGCACAGCAAGAAACCCTTCAATATCCTGCTTGAGATCATTCACAGCGATGGCGGTTAACCCGCGTGCGCCGGAGAGCGGCACCAACCGGAGAAGATTGCGAAACACGCAGTTTAATTCGGAATACTCCAGTTGTTTGCGCTCGTCTTCGATTGACTCGACTCCAGCACCATCCAGGTGTGTGTTGAGTGCATTCCATGAGCCTTTGTGGTCATCGCGGACCTGTCTGAAATCCATGAAGACGTGAAATTGATATTCCGATAGCTCTGCATAAAGCCCTTTTTCATGGATGTTATGAGCGGAACGGATAAATTCCAGTCCGGTAGTCAAGTCACGAAAAACAATGAAGGTGTTATCATTGTCCACACCCAGGGCATTTCCCAGAGTAGTTCTCTCCAGAGCCTGATCATCCCCCTCTTTTGAACAGGTAAAGGGAGCCGATTCACGAATCCAGCCGGAGGTTGTTGAATGGCAGTTATTATAGAGTACCAGGGCCCGTTGATCACCGACGCGGTTGGAATAGGCAAATACATTCTCGTCAACCGAGTTGCCGTCATGAAAATCGTACAAAACGAAATTCTCTGAACCGGAGAACAGCCAGCGGCGGCGCAGCAACGGAAATATCCACATTTCGTGCCCCCGCAGCAAGCCTTCGTCAACCTGTTCATCCCAGTAGGCACGCTTGTATTCCATGCCGTACTTTTCGTGAAAACCCTCGATCTGGCCATGCCCGATCATCGGCAGTCCCGGCATGGTGGCAAGCAGTACGCAGGCCCCGAAATATTTCCCCTGGGATCCGAATTGCGCCACAGCGGTTTTTTCATCCGGGTTATTCATGAAATTGACAAACCGCTTGAGCACCTCCGGATTAAACTCCAGTACGTTCTTGATGGTCTGGCGATATTTGGCATTCTCTTCCGTCTTGAGCATGTTCATGAAGGCGCTGTTATAGACCCTGTGCATCCCCAGCGTCCTGACAAAATAGCCTTCCATCATCCAGAAAGCCTCTGCCAGCAGCAATGTGCCGGGCGCCTCGGCGGCCACACGGTCAACTACCTCGCGCCAGAATTCAACCGGAAAGACAGTATCGAACTCTTCCTTACTCATGCCATGCTCAGCCCGGGACGGAATGCCGCCGCCCAAGCCCCGCAAGGGGAACCAGAGGCGCTGATAATGCTTTTTGGCCAGGGTCATGGCGGCATCGAAGCGGATGATCGGGAAATTGCGGGCCACATGCAGGATGGTCTGGATGACAGACTCGCGCACCTCGGGGATCAGGTAGTTGAGCTGTGCGGTGTCATTCCAGGGGATGCTGGTTCCGTCGTTGCCGTGATAGATATAGCGGGCACGGCCATTATTACGATCATAGTGCCGGAACACCACCGCGGCGTCACTCTTGTTCCAATAGCCGTCCTCGATCTGGAGACAAACATTGGCGTCGTGGGAAAGGTCTTCGCCGTTGAACTGGTAGGTGGGGAAGGGGGGGTAATCGGTCTGAACGAACCAGTCCGGATGCTGTACAACCCAGCGGGAATAGATCCCGGTATGGTTGGGCACCATGTCGCTGGCCAGGCGTATTCCGCGCTTCAAGGCCCTCTCCCGCAGATTGGCCAATGCATCCCAGCCCCCCAGGTCGGCAGCTACTTCGTAGTCATACAGCGAATAAGCCGAAGCGATTGCATCCGGGTTGCCACAGATCTGCTTGATACGCTGAGAAGCGGCCGAACGCTCCCACAAGCCGATCAACCACAGTCCGGTAAAGCCCCATCCTGCTAGGCGATCAAGCTCGGCATCCGGCACCTGGTCAAGGCGGGTTATCGGGTAGCCATGTGACCGGCTCAGCTGGTCGAGCCAGATGTAAACCATCTTGGCCATCAGAACAACATTTGACATCCAATCGGCGTCTTGTGAAAACTGTTCATACTCGGGATAATCAAAACCGGCAAAAACCGACCCTCCTGCCGGATGACCGGGCCGGGTTTCCCCGGAACCGGCCTTGCGGCCAAACTCAAGTACGGGCGGCGGACCCGGCTCTCCTCCCCCTGTGCCACGCTCTCGCTGTTCTTCATGCAGGATGTCCAGGGCAATCTCTACCTCCTGAAGAATCTCTGCCGGAAGTATACCGTGCCACTGCTCGCGGATATATCCGACCTGGCCGGCCAGAGAAAGCGGAGATGCGTCGATGGCCGCCTGAAGCGCCTCAATCAGCGTCCAGCCGGTCCCGGCCAGGCGAGGTCCGTCTTTCAGGGCGGTGCCCAGGGCGCTTACAATGTTTTCGTAGCTCGACGAAGCTGCCAATGCTCTGTCGTCAACCAGTTCGCGGAAGCTTTCTATGGCCGGATTGCCGGCGGCCAGCCGCAGCAGCAGCATTTCCCTCAGTAATTGATTGGTGCTTCCGGCCGAACCGAGGGCGCCAGCCAGCCAACCGGATGTGTCTTCCGCTCCGCGCAGAACAGCATCCGGTGGAAACATCTCCACAAAGCATTGTGCGGTGGCCTTCATCGCTGCACCGGTCGGATCGAAGCCTCCCTGCCTCAAGGCATGGGTCAATCCCTGACCTTCGGCCACAACGTCAATCAGATACCGGAATGCACTCTGGAGAGAAGCATACAGATTAAGCTCGCCGGCATGAACAACTTCAGCCCCTGGTGGGCGGGTGCTGTTAAGCTTGAAAGCCAACTGGCGAAAAAACAGTATTCTCGGTATGCCATGCTCTTTGATGCGCCTGGAAAGCGAACCAAGATCCAGGGAGCGCCAGGAATGGAAAGAAATCTGAATATCGTAGGGGAAATATACGGTTGTGCCGCTCTTCTGAGTCATAAGTTGTATCCAGTCGCGGGTGCCGGGAAATGGGAAAATGTATCTGTAGCGAAGCTTTGTCAGTGCGGTCCTATGAAACCAGCGCAATTACCTGGTTTTTTTTGTCTTTTTCTTTTTGGACGATTTCTTGGACACTTTTGTGATTTTTGACTTCTTGGAGCTTTTTTTTGCTTTTTTACTGATACTTTTTTTACCCTTGGATATTTTGCGCGGTTCGGGGTTGAACTCATCACGGACATTGTTCAGCAGAACCGATGTTTCTTCCATGGTCGGATCGGCTTTTCTTGCGGCTTCCAGGGTCTCCTTGGCCTCACTCAGCTTGCCGGCCTTCATATAGAGGCGCCCCAGCGCGTTCAGTGACCGGGCATGGTCCGGTTTGATCTCGACCGCTTTTTTGTAGCTGGCCACGGCATTCTCGAAATCTTTTTTGAAATCGTAGATCAAGCCGAGCTTGTAATGATTGTTGGGATCATCCGGACTCAGCTCTACCGCCTCTTTTAGAAGAACTGTGATCTCGTCGTACTGCTTGTCTTTTACATATATCGACACTAGCGCCGTGCGCGTTTCGGCATCATCCTTTCGCATAGCCAGTACCTTCTTGTAATGGCTGATCGCCTTATCGTTGTCACCTCTGATCTTGTACAGAGCGGCTATCTCGCGATTGGCATCAACATCGTTCGGGCTGTAGGCCAGCACGGAATTGTATGATGCAATCGCCAAAGCGGTTTCCTTGCTCTTTGCGAACACGCGGGCCAATTTCAGATGGATATCCGGGCTTTGCGGTTTAAGTTTGATAAACTCCGAATAGTGCTCCACCGCTTCCGGAAAAACACCACGGGAAAAACGTATGTCTCCAAGTCTCAGATGTGCCTCGGCGTTACCATGGTTTACACTGATGGCACGCTTGTAGGCCACCGCCGCCTCGTCAACCTGGGACTTTTTCTCGTACAGCATGCCGAGATTGAGATAAACATCACTGCTGTTGCTGTTGAGGTGGGCTGCTTCGCGATATGATTCGATCGCCTCGCTATCTTTACCGGCAGCGCGGTAGATGTCACCCAGCTTTTCGTGGGAGACGACATCCCCGGGACGATCCTTGACAGCAGCCTTGAGATCTGCGATTTTCTTGTCAACTTCACTAACGACAGACGGTTCGGACGGTTTTGGGGGAGATACGGGAACGGCCTTACTTTTACCACCCAACAGATTATGGTAATCGGCCAGCTTGGTGTCCCCCTTTTTTTCGTATATGCCCGCCAGCATCAGATTGATCTCGCGGTTTCGAGGGTTTGCAGCTTCTGCTTTTTTAAGCTGTTCAATAGCCTGGTCGAGTTTGTTACGCTGAATATGGATAGCTGCGCTGCCAATATATGCCTTTTCATAGTTGGGGTTGGCGGTCAACGCCCGGCGATATTCCTCCAGTGCCTTGTCCTGTTGTCCGGTTGCATTGTAGACTTCAGCCAGTCCAGTCGACAGCGAGGCATCCCGGATCAGTTCCTTGCCGGCCTCGCTGTAATGATAAATAGCCAGCGGATAGATCTTGCGCTCTGCAAAGATGCGTGCCATCGCCTTATGGTAAAGCGGGTTCTGAACCGTCGCCAGGCCACGCGCCAGTTCGACCGAAGCCTCGTCGTCCATTCCCTTCTGCGCATACAGCAGTCCCAGATTTCCGCTGGCGCGGGCAAAGGAAGGTTCCTGTTGCAGAGCCTTTCGATATTCACCAATGGCAGCATCGACATTGCCGACCCGCTCCAACTGCAGGGCGCTGACGAAATGGGCAGCACCGCCATCGGAGCATTGGGCAATAATCTTGGCCTCGGTCTGGCGCATAAGGACATCATTTTTGATGTTCTCCAGAGAACCGGCCATATCGAGTGCTTTTTTACATGGGTCGCCCCAGCTGAACCCGGTTAATAGAATGGTAGTGCTCAGCAGCAGCAGGTATGTACGTAAAATCTGCATATTGAGTATATCCTTGATTTATGTGAGTAGTGGCGCGCAATCATACACATGATCTGACAAGATTTCAATAATATAGGCTAAATGCTTGATTATTTGCCGATGAATGGGATAGTATTCGCCGTATATATGGACAGTTATCGGCGTTACAAGCTAGTCTTGATGAGCGGGATAAGCTTGCTGATTAAATTGTTTATTACGAAAAAAAATGAAAACAAGTTCTAGTTTAACTAACTTCAGCAGAGGCGTCGATGAACCGAGAACTTGAAATCATGATCATGACCGCTGGTGATCTGCCGACCATTCCAGTCGTAGCCACCAAGGTCATGCAACTTATGGAAAGCGAAAATGCATCCTCCGACGAGATTGCCAGAGTTGTGGCCTCAGACCCGGCCGTTGCGGCTCGCGTTCTCAAAATATCCAACTCTTCTTTCTATGGCTGTCAGCGCCAGATTCAGACATTGTCCCACGCGATTGTTGTTCTTGGATTCAGTACTCTTAAAAGCCTGGTTGTAGCTGCTTCAGTAAAACAGGTCTACAAGCCGTATGGCCTGACTGAAAAAATGCTCTGGGAACATTCGTTCGGTGCCGGTCTGGCTGCACGCATTATTGCCAAGAAAACTCACCGGGTGAACGAGGAAGAAGCCTTTCTGGGTGGACTGTTCCACGACATCGGCAAGAATATCATGAACTTCCTGGACAACCAGAAGTTTCAGACCGTCATGCAGATATGCTATAACGACGCCGTTTCTTTTGCGGAAGCCGAACGCCAGGTATATTCCTACACGCACTCCGAAGTCGGTGCGCTGGTAATAAAGAAGTGGAACTTCCCCGACATCCTGATGAAGGCCGTGCTGAAGCATCACACCTTTGATTTTACCGGGGACGAGGATCCTTATCAGGTCAGCCTGACCTGTGTGGTGGGACTCGCCAATCTGTTCTGTCACAAGACCGGCATCGGTGTTCGTAAGCCGGATGAAAATCTGGACCTTCTTCAGACATTCCCGGCACAAATGCTTGCCCTTGATCAAAAGATGCTGGATTCCCTGCTGGAAAGATTCTACGTGGCCTACGAAAAGGATAAAAGTTTTTTCAACTGAAGCATTTGCCGCCTGTTACGAAAGGTATCAGCCGCACTTTCAACTCAGCAGTTCCCTCAGGTATTCTGTAATGCTTTTACGCTTTTTGCCGGATGAACGATCCCTGGCATCCTGAGATATTTCAACCAGATCATGTTCCGGTGCGTGGGATTCCCTTTTTTTATGCTCATCCGCAAAACTGCCCCCGCTGTAGGTGCCACCAGAAGAAGTTGCCTTTGTCCCGCCGATTCCACTGACCGGATCCGTCATGTCCACACCCCGCCGGTACTGCAAAAATGAAAATTGATTTTATGTCTCTAAAATAGTATCATTTCAAATTTAATACAGCAATCAAGGATGCATATGATCCGCTCCATCCTCATCTACCCCAATCCCGAACTGAAGAAGAAATCGGCTCCGGTCACTGTCATCACCGATGCGGTCCGTGAACTTGCCAGAGACCTGGCAGAAACGATGTATGACGCTCCCGGAATTGGCCTGGCTGCCCCGCAGATCGGCGTACACCAGCGCGTTATCGTCATTGACGTTTCAGCCAAAGACGAGCCGCCCCAGCTGATAGTTGCCGTCAACCCGGTCATTGTTCACGCGGAAGGCGAGACGTACGAAGAGGAAGGCTGCCTCTCGGTGCCCAAGTATGCCGCCAATGTGCATCGCCATGCCCGTGTGGTAGTCAAGGCGCTTGATCTGGATGGCGTCGAGCATACCTGGCGCACAGATGATCTGCTGGCGATCGCCTTCCAGCATGAAATCGACCATCTGGACGGTATCCTGTTTGTCGATCACCTCTCGCCCCTCAAACGCGAACTGTTTCAACGCAAAGCCCGCAAGGCTGCCGAGGAGACTCGATGACAGGCTGGCGGATGATTTTTATGGGAACCCCCGATTTTGCCTGCCCAACCCTGCAAAAGCTGATCGATCTGAATGAAAACCTGGTTGCCGTAGTAACACAGCCCGACCGTCCCAAAGGGCGGGGGCAGAAGCTGATGACGCCGCCGGTCAAGGAACTGGCCGTCAAACACGGCATTCCGGTATACCAGCCGCCCAAGGTGCGCGATCCGGCCTTTGTTGAACTGGTCCGGGAACTTGCACCGGATGTCATCGTGGTGGTCGCCTTTGGCCAGATTCTTCCCAAGGCGCTGCTGGACATCCCGCCGTACGGCTGCATCAATGTCCACGCTTCATTGCTGCCCCGCTACCGGGGAGCCGCTCCGCTCAACTGGTGCATCATCAACGGCGAGAACGAAACCGGAGCCACCACCATGCTGATGGATCCGGGCCTGGATACCGGACCGATGCTGCTGCAGCAGAAAACATCGATTGATGAAAACGAAGACATCGTCTCGCTGCATAACCGCATGGCCGGACTGGGAGCGGATCTGCTGGCGGAAACACTTGATCGCCTGAAGGCCGGGGATATTACGCCACGACCGCAGAGCGATGACAACACCTGTTACGCCGCGATGCTCAGGAAAGAAGACGGTCTGATCAATTGGCAGAAAGACGCCAGGGCCATCCATGATCAGGTGCGCGGCCTGGCGGTCTGGCCGGGAGCTTATACCTTCCTGGATGAGCAGGTGCTGAAGATATTCGGCACACGGATCGGCAACGGAAGCGGCCGCCCCGGAGCGGTACTGAAGTCATCAAAAGGACAACTGGAGGTGGCCTGCCTTTCAGGTAGCCTGCTTATACAGGAACTGCAGCTGGCCGGCAAAAAGCGTCTTGATGTCGGCAGTTTTCTGGCCGGTTTTCCGATTGCGGAAGGCGCGTTGCTGGGCAGCCAAGCCAGCGGAGATGCCGCACCATGACAGGTACCACAGAGAATGGCGTGCCTCCGCGCAAACGGCTGTTTGTAAGCTTGATGGGCTTGACCTGCCTGATCGTGGTGGCGGTCATTTTCCTGATCTGGTGGATCCCCAACCGTGGCCTGGCGAACATCCATCCCGATCTGCCCCATATCGTCGGCATCATCATGGTGGCACTTTCCGGCATGGCGATTCTGGGGACCGGCCTGCTGGTGCTGACAACCGCGCTTGGCAAGGACATCTTCTTTACCCGCTTCATGCGGCTGGTGGTCATCAAATTCCTGCTGCCGGTGATCGAATTTGTCGGCCGGTTGATGGGGCTTGACAAGGACAAGATCCGCCAGTCCTTTATCGCGATGAACAACAGCCTGGTAATTTCCCAACGCCAGAAGGTCAGGCCGGACCGGGTTCTGGTGCTGCTTCCCCACTGCATCCAGCTCTTCGAATGCGAGATCAAGGTTACCGGAGACATCAACAAATGCATCCTGTGTGGTCGTTGTAATATTAAAGGTTTGGTGGAAATCAGCCGCAAGTACAACATCGACATCTCGGTCGCCACCGGCGGCACGCTGGCCCGTAAGGTGATCGTGGAAAAACGCCCGAAACTTGTGCTGGCGGTGGCCTGCGAGCGTGACCTGACCTCGGGTATCAAGGACTGTTATCCGCTGCCGGTGATCGGCATCCTCAACGAACGCCCCTTCGGTCCCTGTTTCAATACGATTGTAGATGTGCAGAAGATCGATGCGGCCCTGGGCCAGGTACTGCTGCTGGAAGAACCTGCGCAAGCGTAGCACCGGCAAACGCGGAAATAAATACGAACGGGCGCGGTGGTAAACCGCGCCCGTTCCGTGTTTCTGTTTACTCGCCGCTCTCAATCTCGCTCAGCACATCCAGAGCAAAATTTTTGGCGCGCCCTGCCGGGGCGATCATTCCGTAGGCGATAGCCTCGCGCAATTCCGCCTCGCTGGCGCCTTCCGACTTCGCGACCGCGAAGTGCTTCTTAAATCAGGTCGGACACCCGACCGCAATGGCGCACCCAGTCCGGATCAGTTCGCGCACCCGCCCGTCCAGCACCTCTTCGTACTCATAATCGAGAAACTTCTTGCGAATGTTCATGCCGAAACCCTCCTTTAGTCGGTTGTTACACAGAAAATGCGCTGATACACTTCCCTAATCCTGCCGGTTGTCTGCTCATAATCATCGATCAGCAGCGCGCCCGGATTCTTCAGTTTGGCGTCATACCCCATCCGACGGGCCAGCTTGTTCATATAGATCCTGGGTCCGGTCAGGTCGTTGACCGAGTAATCGTGGATGATACGCAGGCGGTTCTCCAGTTTGCGAAGGAATTTGTAACCGCTCAGCAAGGTCTCGGCATCACCCACGGGCAGCAGTTCCAGAGAGTTGATCTCCTTGATGGCCTCGATCGTGTTGGTAGTGCGCAGTTCCGGATAGCGGCAGCCATAACGCAACTGCAGGTACTGAACGGCAAATTCCACATCCACCATGCCCCCGCGCCCGGTTTTGATGTTGTAGCTGCCGTCTTTCTCCCTGGCCAGTTCGTTTTCCATCCGCATCCGCAGCCGATGGATCTCGGCGCGACCTTCATCGTCGATCGTGGCCCCGTAGATCGTGTGGCGAATGACTTCCTGCAGCTGGTCGGCCAGCGTTTGGTCACCCAGCACCACACGAGCCTTGGTTAGAGCTTGGCGCTCCCAGATCTGGGCCTCTTTGCGGTGATACTCCAGAAACGAATCCAGAGAGGTCACCAGCGGCCCGGCGTTCCCGGACGGCCTCAGGCGGGTGTCGATCTTGTAGACGTACCCTTCACGGGTCTGCATCGTCAGAATCGAGATGATCTTCTGGGCCAGCTTGGCAAAATATTCATGATTGGAAATCTGCTTCTCGCCATCGGTGTAACCCTGGTGATCGTAGACAAAGATGATGTCCAGATCGGAGTGGTAATTCAGATCGCCGCCCCCCAGTTTTCCCAGGCCGATGATCGCCAGGTTCGCTTCGACGGCATGGCCTTCATGCCGGTAGAACGGTCGCCCGAAGCGCTTCAGCTCCGCCACCGCCAACCGGTAAGCCGCCGACAGACAGGTTTCGCCCAGCAGGCTGAGCTGCGTGGTCACTTCGCCCTGCAGCAGCTTGCCATGGATGTCGTTCAGGCCGATGCGCAGAAACTCCTCATTGCGGTAGCGTCGCAGCACGTCCAGACGATCTTCAAAATAGTCACTCTGCTCCAGCATAACACCCAGTTCCGCTGTCAGCAGCTCCCTGGTCTTGACGGTCGAGGTGTAATTGCTGGAGGCCATGCTGTCCAGCAGTTCCGGATGATTGATCAAGACCTTGGAAAGAAATTCGGACATGCCGAACAGCGACACCAGCAGCTTGCTGGCCGCACGATTTTCGGCCAGCAGGGCATAATATGACGGGCGTGTGGCAATTACCGAAAGGAAACGCTCCAGGTTGAGCAGTGCCATGTCAGGGTCGGGGGAATCGAACACATCCTGGAGCAGTTGCGGTGTAATCTTTTCCAGGTTGCGGCGGCTGCGCTCGGTCAGATTGCCCTTGACCGGCCCTCGCCGCAGCAATGAAAGGTTTTCGTAAGCACGATCGACATCCTCGAAACGTTTCTCGGCCAGCATGTCCTTGACCAGGTCGGAATCGGCCCGGTGGTCGAGAAAAAGCAGCGTCTCAGGATTTAAATCCTGCTGCAGGATTTCGTCCCTCGTATGGAAAAGAATGCCGTAGATGATGGAAACATTGCCGCGATGCTCCTCCAACACCTCCTGGAAACGCTCCAGGCCGTTGGCGCGCAGATAACCGCAACGCCGCGCCAGGGCCAGGATTTCATCCGGCTTGGTCGGCAGATTGTGGGTCTGGCGCTCCTGCACAACCTGGATTCGGTGTTCGGTGGAACGCAAAAAGCGATAGGCATCGCGCAGCTTGCCGTGGTCATCCTCATTGATCAAACGGGCCGCCAGCAGTGTGTCCAGCGCCTTGAGCGAGTTACGCTCCCGCAAACGTGGATTCTTTCCGGCATAGACCAACTGCAGGGCCTGGATGAAAAATTCGATCTCGCGGATGCCGCCCCGTCCCAGCTTGAGGTTGTTCTCCCCCTCCCGAGAACGGGCCAGAGAGGCATCGATCTTCTGCTTCATCTGCTTCATGTCCTCGATCAGGTTGTAATCGAGGTATTTACGGTAAACAAACGGCTGCAGCATCTTCAGCAGCTGTTCGCCCAATTCCAGCGAACCGGCCACCGGTCGCGCCTTGAGCATTGCGGTGCGTTCCCAGGATTGTCCCCAGGATTCGTAGTAGATCTCGGCCGAGCGGAGCGATACCGCCATATCGCCCGACTTGCCTTCCGGACGCAAACCGACATCAACCCTGAAGACGAAGCCGTCCTCAGTTACCTGGGAGAGCGCCTTGCTGACCATCTCCCCCAGTTTGTTGAAAAAGGAGTGCAGTGATACAACCCCTTTTCTGGCGCCGGAACTGCTTTCAACTCCGGCCGTTTCCCCCTTGTCGGATTCGTAAAAATAAATGATGTCGATGTCCGATGAAAAATTCAGCTCCCTGCCGCCCAGCTTGCCCATGCCGATGACGGTCATCTCGGCTTCGCGCAGACCGTCGGGCGTCTCCATCATCGGTTGACCGTGTTCCCTGATCAGGCAGCGCCGGCAAACTTCGCAGGCTATCTGCAGCGCCGCTGACGCCAGGCTGGAAAGTTCGTCGGTCACCTCTTCCAGCGTTGCCAGTCCGTTCAGATCGCGGGCAGCGATGCGCAGGATCTCGGTTCGCTTGAAGAGTCGCAGCTGTTTCTGAAGTTCCACAAAATCTGCCGATTCATCCAGCCCGGATCGTAAGGCAGCCAGCATGTCGGTGAAACTGCGCGAGATGTCGATGCCGTTGTCAAGAAACAGATTCCACAGCACACTCGGGGTCTTGTAGATCAGGCTGGCCAGAAAGGGGGATGAACCGCATACCAGAACAAACTGGGCCAGGCGTCTTTTGCGCCCCGCCAGTTCGGCCAGATCGGCAGGGCCAATGACCCCGGCCAGGCGTTCAAAGGCGTTCAGTGCCAGATCCGGGGTGGGGGTCAACAGCGAATTGATGAAGATGCGGTGCAGTTCGTCAACCGTAAAGAGCGGTTGAAGCAGCAGGATATTATCGGCGGAACGGGCGCCGTATTGATAACCGTGGGATTCCAGAAAAACGGCCAGTTCCCGTCCCCGTTCAACAGGGTCGCAAATGGCGATGATGCGCTGGAACTCCTGGGAGAAGCGTTCCACATGCATGTTATTTACCTGCAACCCTGCGCAAACCGGCGCGATAGTCATCCTTGACGATGCCGTTCTCGGTGATGATGGCCGTGATGTAGCGGGCCGGCGTAACGTCGAAGGCCGGATTGCGGACCTTGACTCCCTCCGGCGCGATGGCGATGCCCTTGATGTGGGTCACCTCGCTGATGGGGCGCTCCTCGATCGGAATCCTGCTGCCGTCGGACAGGGTCAGGTCGAGGGTCGAGACCGGTGCCGCCACATAGAAGGGAATATTGTTTTCTTTAGCAAGCACCGCCACCGAATAGGTGCCGATCTTGTTGGCTGTGTCACCATTGGCGGCGATCCGGTCAGCACCGACCACACAGCAGGTAATCTCGCCCTTGCTCATGAAGAAGCCGGCCATGTTGTCGGAGATCAGCGTAGTGGGAATACCGTCTTTCATCAGCTCCCAGGCGGTCAGGCGGGCGCCCTGCAGCCAGGGACGGGTCTCGTCGGCAAAGACCTGGATCTTTTTGCCGGCCTCATGGGCGGCGCGGATCACGCCCAGGGCTGTGCCGTAACCGGCCGTAGCCAGGCCGCCGGCGTTACAGTGGGTCAAGACCGTGGCACCCTCCGGAATCAGAGTGGCGCCCCATTTGCCGATATTCCGGCAGATGGTCAGGTCTTCCTGCTCGATCTTGATCGCCTCTTTTTTCAGGACTTCACGAATCTTGTCGAGACTTTTGTCGCGATTCTCTTCGGCAATTCGCTGCATGCGTTCGATGCCCCAGAACAGGTTGACCGCCGTGGGGCGGGTGCGGGCCAGCACATCGCAGACGTTCTCCAGTTGGCGAAAAAAGGAATCGTGCGTATCGGCAATAATCTCGCGGGCTCCCAGAGCAACCCCCATGGCGGCCGCCACGCCAATGGCCGGTGCTCCCCGGATGATCATGCCCTTGATGGCCTCGGCCACGGACTTGAAATCGGTATAGGTATTGTAAATTTCTTCGCCCGGCAGGCGGGTCTGGTCAATCATGATCACGGCGTCGTCGCGCCATTCGATGGTACGGAAGGACATGCTGGTTCTCCTCGGTTTGAAATATGACCCTGTCTTCTCGAAAGAAGGGTAGGGGAGGGGGGGATGGTCAGGGTTTTATTAGTACCACGGAGGAGCGGATTCAGGCAATATTTTCCCCGCCCATTTACCTTGCCGCAGCGGAAGTCTTACTGCTATAAATCCGGCATGAATCCGGAAGCACTCATACTTGTTATTTCGGGAGCGCTGCTCCACTCGCTTTGGAACTTCTTCGCCAAGAAGGCTTCCGGCGGACTGCCGTTTGTGTGGCTGTTTGGGGTTGTCAGTATTGTCGCAGCCTTTCCATTCGGGATCGCATCCTGGTTTAACAACTCTCACCAGCTCGGAACAGCCGCCTGGGTGGCCATCGCCGCCAGCGCGCTGGTGCATGTCGTCTACTCACTGGTTCTCCAGAGGGGCTATCTCGTAAGCGATTTCTCGATTGTCTATCCCCTGGCCAGAGGAACCGGCCCCCTGTTTTCAATTGCCGGTGCAATGATCTTTCTT
>JACMKN010000229.1 GCA_014380135.1 Deltaproteobacteria bacterium | reverse complement strand
GGGCTTGTCTTTCCGGCTTTTCAGCCACTCCATCCGTTCGATGATGTTTTTTTCATAGCCGTGCCCGCGGGGCTGGTAAAACTTGCGCCCGGCCAGTCTTTCCGGCAGGCAGTCCTGACCGGCAAAGCCATCGTCGTAGTCGTGGGCGTACTGGTAACCCTTGCCGTAGCCCAGTTCCTTCATCAGTCTGGTGGGTGCATTGCGGACGTGCAGCGGCACCGGCAGGGCGCCGCTGTTTCTGACTTCGGCCATGGCCGAGTTGATGCCGACGTAGGAGGCGTTGGACTTGGGAGCGGTGGCCAGGTAGGTTACGGCCTGCCCCAGCGTGATGCGCCCTTCCGGCATGCCGATCATCTGGAAGGCCTGCAGCGCCGAGACCGCCACCTGCAGGGCGCGCGGGTCGGCGTTGCCGATGTCCTCGGAGGCCAGGATGATCATGCGGCGCAGGATAAAGAGCGGATCTTCACCCGCTTCCAGCATGCGTGCCAGCCAGTATAGTGCCGCATCCGGGTCGCTGCCGCGCAGCGCTTTTATGAATGCCGAAATGACGTTGTAATGCTCCTCGCCCCCCTTGTCATACAGCAGCGCCTTTTTCTGCAGCGCCTCCTGGGCGATGTCGAGGGTTATCACTCCTTGCCCCGCCATTGACACTTGACCTTGATCGACAAGTCCGGCCGCCACCTCCAGCGTGTTGAGGGCCTTGCGGGCATCGCCGTCGGCCTGATTGGCCAGGAAATCCAGCGCTTCCCCGGTTGCCGTCAGTCCCGGTTTGCCGAGGCCGCGCTCCGGATCGGACAGAGCCTGATTCAGAATATCCAGGATAGCCGTCGGTTCCAACTGCTGCAGCGTCAGCACCCGGCAGCGGGAAAGCAGCGGGGCGATCACTTCAAAGGAGGGATTTTCGGTGGTGGCGCCGATGATCGTGACGACCCCTTTTTCCACATAGGGCAGGAAGGCGTCCTGCTGTGATTTGTTGAAGCGGTGGATCTCATCGACGAACAGCAGCGTGCGCTGACCGCGGATGGCGCAGGCCTCGGCTTCACGGAAGATCTCGCGGATTTCCTTGACGCCGGAGAGGATTGCCGAAAAGAAGACGAAGCGCATGCGGGTTTCGGCGGCAATGATATGTGCCAGCGTGGTCTTGCCGCAGCCGGGCGGCCCCCAGAAAATCAGCGACGACAGGTTGTCGCTTTCGATCATACTGCGCAGGATGCGCCCTTCACCCAGCAGATGCTCCTGACCGATGAATTCGGGCAGACTGCGGGGACGCATGCGCTCGGCCAGCGGGGCATGGGCGGAAACAGCCGGGGCTTGGTTGGTCCCGGAGGCCTGATCCCAAAGTCCTGGAGCATCCATGGCGTTATCCGGCTTCAATGCAGATCCTGTCGGCTGTGGCGGTTGACCTTCACCGGCTTGATGCCCCAGATTTCGCGGGCATATTCGGCTATGGTGCGGTCGCTGGAGAACTTGCCCATGCCTGCGGTGTTGAGGATCGAGGTGCGGGCCCATTCGTAGGGCTGCCGGTATAGTTTGTCCACCTGGTCCTGGGTGGCTATGTACGAGGCATAATCGGCCAGCAGCAGGTAGTGGTCCAGTCCCAGCAGGGTGTCAACGATCGGTTTGAAAAGATCCGGATTGCCGGGAGAGAAGCTGCCGTTGCCGATCATATCGACGGCCTGTTTCAGTTCCTGGTTGTGGTGGTAGTAATCCTGAGGGCGGTAGCCGGCCTTTTTCAGGCCGGTGACCTGCTCGGCGGTCAGGCCGAAGATGAAGATGTTATCGCGGCCGACCTCTTCCATTATCTCGATGTTGGCGCCATCCAGGGTGCCGATCGTCAGCGCCCCGTTCAGCGAATACTTCATGTTGCCGGTGCCGGACGCCTCGGTGCCGGCGGTGGAGATCTGTTCGGAAAGGTCGGAAGCCGGGAAGATTATCTCGGCCAGCGTAACGTTGTAATTGCCCAGGAATACGACCTTCAGCAGGCCGTTCAAATCCGGATCGTTATTGACGGAATCTGCGACGGCGTTGATCAGATTGATGATCAGCTTGGCCATGAAATAGGATGGGGCCGCCTTGCCGCCGAAAATAACCGTGCGCGGCGCAAAATTGGCGCCGGGGTTGGATTTGATGCGGTTGTAACGGGTGATGACATGCAGCACGTTCAGCAGCTGGCGCTTGTACTCGTGGATACGTTTGGTCTGACAGTCGAACATCGAGTCCGGCGAAACAGTGATGCCGTTCTGACTGAGTATGTAATCAGCCAGTCTGTGTTTGTTGGCACGTTTGACTTCGATCCACTGCTGCTGGAATTCACGGTCACCGGCCAGTGGGATCAGTTTTTTCAGCTCGTCCAGATCGGTGACCCAGCCGTCTCCGATATTGGATGAGATCAGGTCGGCCAGCCAGCGATTGGAATATTTCAGCCAGCGGCGCTGTGTGATGCCGTTGGTCTTGTTGTTGAAACGCTCCGGCCAGAGTTCGTAAAAATCGCGGAACAGATCGTCCTTGAGGATATTGCTGTGCAGAGCTGAAACGCCGTTGACCGAATGGCTGCCGACAATGGCCAGGTGGGCCATGCGGACATGTTTCCCGTCACCCTCGCCGATGATCGACATGCGCCGCAGGCGACCACTGTCACCCGGAAAGCGGGCTGCCACCTGCTGCATGAAGAGTTCGTTGATGAGGTAGATGATCTGCAGGTGACGCGGCAGGATCATTTCCATGGTCTGCACCGGCCATTTTTCCAGCGCTTCCGGCAGCACGGTGTGGTTGGTATAGGCAAAAGTCTTGACTGCAATTTCCCAGGCGGCATCCCAGGCGACATGCCTCTCGTCCAGCAGTATCCGCATCAGTTCCGGAATGGCAAGGGTGGGGTGGGTGTCGTTCAGCTGGATGGCCACCTTTTCCGGCAGCAGGTTCAGGTTTTCGTGTTTCTTGGCAAAGCGGTAAAAGATGTCCTGTACCGTGGCGGAAGACAGGAAATACTCCTGGCGCAGACGCAGCTCCTTGCCTTCGGCCATATGGTCGGCAGGATAGAGCACCTTGGAAATGTTCTCGGTGCGCATCTTGGATTCGACCGCTCCGATGTAGTTGCCCTGGTTGAAAGAGCCCAGCTCGAAATCACGGGTCGCTTTGGCGCTCCAGAGTCGCATGGTGTTGACCGTCTCATTGCCGTAACCCGGTACCGGAAAGTCGTAGGCCAGCGCCATGACATCGGTTGTATCGACCCAGGCATAGCGCTTTTCGCCATGATCATCAACATAGTCGGTGACCCGGCCATTAAATTTGATCTGGTGCAGGTGTTCCTGACGGTCGAACTCCCAGGGGTTACCGTAGCGCAGCCAGTTGTCCGGAAACTCGTTCTGGGCGTCGTCGATGATCTTCTGATAGAACATGCCGAATTCATAGCGGATGCCGTAACCGTAGGCCGGCAGGCTCATGGTGGCCATTGAATCCAGAAAACAGGCTGCCAGCCGCCCCAGGCCGCCGTTGCCGAGACCGGCGTCCCACTCTTTTTCCTGCAGTTCCTCGACATCGATGCCCATCTGTTTCAGCGCGGTCTGCCATTCTTCCATGATCCCCAGGTTGATCAGGCTGTTGCCGAGCGTGCGCCCCATCAAAAATTCCATCGAGATATAGTAAACCCGCTTGGCGTCGTTGATATAGTACGACTGCTGGGTGTCGAGCCAGCGATCAACCAGCACGTCGCGGACTGCATAGGCCAGCGCCAGGTAAAGGTCGGCCTTGGTGGCGGAGTACTTGTCCCTGACCAGCGTATATTGCAGATGGCGCAGAAATGAACGCTGCAGGTCGGCGGCGGTCGGCTTGGTATCGTTTGGGTTAACTTTGCTGGTGGTCATGTAACCATCCTCGTAGGCAGAGATAGGAGGGGAATATATATATATCCAGTGCTTAATGCAAGGAGCAGCGCGCCAAAATGCAGAATCGGTGATGGAATAGCGGGCTGACAGACAATTGCGGCATCCGCTGCAGCTGCGGCATTCCTTTTTCAATAAAACTCTGCTATGGTAAAAACATGGGTGAGAAACTGATCTGCAGCAATAAAAAGGCCTACCACGATTATTTCATCGAGGAGAAGCTGGAAGCGGGACTGGTGCTGCAAGGCTCGGAGGTTAAGTCCCTGCGGGCAGGCAACGCCAATCTGAATGATTCGTTCATGCTGGTGCGTGAGGGCGAAGCGTTTCTGCATAACCTGAACATTTCGCAGTATGAATTCAGCAATCGCCAGAATCATCAGCCGGATCGCAATCGCAAGCTCTTGTTGCATAGACGTGAAATTGAGCGTCTGTACGGCCGGATCCGGGAAAAGGGTCTTTCGGTCATTCCGTTGCGTCTGTACTTCAGGGATGGACTGGTCAAGGTGGAGATAGGGCTTGCCAAAGGCAAGAAACTGTACGATAAACGTGAGGACATGAAGAAGAAGGACAGTCAGCGCGAGGTATCGCAGGCGCTCAAGGCCAGAAACAGGGATTAAGCCTGGTAGTAATTCATAATTCAACATTCAAAATTCAACATTGTTTTTCAAAGGGGGGCGTAAAGGTTTCGACGGGGAATTGAAAATCTGGGGAGCACCGGGTCGGGTGCAGGTGGCCGACCTTAATAAACCTGCACGGCATTAATTGCCGACAATTATAACACTCCTGTAGCTCTAGCAGCATAACAGGCGTCCCCGATCAAGATGCCGGTGGTAAAAAGGGGGCGTCACTCACTACCGGATAGGGGAGCGCAACGCCCGTAGCGCAACCCGAAACTCACGGGATCGCCGTCTGACTGCCTTGTTCGTTGCGCAGGCAG
>JACMKN010000228.1 GCA_014380135.1 Deltaproteobacteria bacterium | reverse complement strand
TGATTATCAGCCCGTTACCGGCTGTGGCGGCCAGCGGCCCCATGAAGTACCGTGACTCCCCTACTACACCATGCAGAACCGACTGGGCCCCAAGTTCCATCGACGCCTTTTCAAATTCGTTGACCTTTTTACCGTTAACGATCGCCCGCCAGCCCACCGCCAGGTTACCTCGTATGATGAAAAGCCCCCCTTTGCTGAATTCCTGACCAAGGTACTTGATGAACACATCGGCAATATCATCCCGCTCTCCGGCGGAGGCGAAGTCGAACGACAAGGCATCGACGGTGTATCTCCCAGGCTTTTCTCCCGCTGCATAAAAGTCGTCGGGCAGCTCCGGCAGGGAACCGAATCCTTCAAATTCGGCCGGTATCTCGATGTTCAGCAGTTCGCCATCATCTTTGTGATACACAACCGCGATCGGCTCATGCATCTGTTCGTGCAACAGCTCTATGGGCTGCTGAACAGGTTCCGGTTTAGCCTGGGACGGACGATTAAAGCCGCCTCCGGCCACCCTGATGTAGCGCAGGTCGCGTTTGACCTGGTAATATTTCTCAAGGGCAAAGGATATGTTGATGTCAGGCGCAATGAAAGGCTGAATGATGTAGCCGGTCACAAAGGAAAGTTCGTCAATGGCCTTGAAATCGGTCGGATCGGACATGGCCACACTCAGGCGCCGGTTTTCCAGCTTGAAAGGCACCACACGATATTTCTCCGCGACCGCTGACGGCAGCAGACTGTATATATCTTTGGCTACCTCTGTCAGTTCTTTACGGGTGACAGCCGGCACTCCCAGCTTCTTGCTGAGCAGCCTGACCAGTTTATTCTCGTCGATAAAGCCCAACTCGATCAGACTGCTGCCAAGTTTGATGCCGAAAATAACCTGGCACTTGAGCGCCTCTTCCAGTTGAGCAGGCGTCAACAAGCCTTCGTTGATAAGCAGTTCTCCAAGCTTCAGCGCCACAGCACTCTCCCCTATTCGCTAAAGTATCACCGGCTTCAAAAACGTGCCCCTGATCGGCACCTTGTAGACACCGGGCGAAACCATGAATTTGGCCAACAGCATGAAAACAAGTTTCTGTTTTTCCAGGAAGTCCGGTTTCGGCATGATCTCCAGGGTCAGATACAGCGGAGTCACCCCAGCACTGGCCCCGCTCGGCAGGTCACCGGACAGTCGCATGTAGATGCCGTCACCTTCCAGCGTAAAACTCTCCAGCCGGGCCCGGCTGTCGGTAACCCTGATCATCCCCTGGGTTTTCAGACCGGCGACATCCGGCAGCGGAAAGGCTCCCAGCTTGACTCCGGAGAACTCCAGTTGCCGCACCTCCAGCTTCAGATCTCCGCTCAGCCCTTTCGGACCGCGCAGCAGCTTCCCCTCACTCCAGAGCGAACCGGCGGTTCTGGCGCCCATCACGCTTTTGAAGAAGGGAATTCCGGACAGATTGATGCCGTCGGAAGAAAGATCCAGGGCCCGCTTGCTGTTTAAAGCGTACCTGAGATCCAGATGACCATTTCCGATAACAGCCGATCCGGAAATCACCGCACGGCCGGTCAGCAGTTGCAGCAGAAGCGGCCTGACCTGCAGCCGGTTGCAGCTCAGCAGCGCCCCCTGGGCAGACGAAAGCTGCAGATCATCCCAGGCCAGGCCGGGCAGCAGCGTCTTGTGAACCGCCGGCGAAAGCTTCAGCCCCTGCGGTTCCAGCAGCCTCTCGATGGCACTATCGACGCGCCCGCTCGGGAAAAACAGGTAGACCAATCCGCTGAACAGAATGCCCGCCGCCAGCAGCAGTGCCGCGGCACGCAGCAGTGTGCGCCTGTTCATCGTTTTGCCTGACCTGGCGCCGGTTTGAGCAGGGCCAGGATCATCGTCAGATCGCAGCGCGACGGATCATCAAAACGGACCCGCAGGTTGATTTTTTTGATGGCCAGCGGACGGCTCCCGTTTTCGAGGCGATAGACCAGGTTGACGGCTTCGTTGAACGTCAAACCATCGACGCGCACGTCAGCGGCGTCTTCAATGACACCACTGCGCTCCTCCCCCTTTAACGGAGAGATTTTGACTCCTTTACCCTTGATGCCGATCTCTTCGATGATTTTGGCCGGCGAGTCGTCCGGCTGCAGCGAGGCCATGCGCCCGGCCAGCAGGTCGGATGACTGTTTGGCGGTACGGTAAGCCACCTTGAGCGGCAGCAGTTCCTTGAGAACCGTTTCGCGGGCCTTGCGCTTGTTCTCGAGTACCGCAACCTTGCCGGCCAGCAGCGACCAGCCCAGAGCGGCCGCCAGCAGCCCAATCAGCGCATATCCGCCCCACAAGCGCGTTCGATCGTCCAGACGGTTCCAGAAAGTGGTGATCAGCTCCAGAAGCCTCATTTGGTCCCCTCCTTGAGCGTTCCGGTCAGGCTGAAAGAGAACGTTCCGTCGGGACGGCTCTTGACTTCGCCCAGTTCGGCGGTCGCCAGCAGCGGCGCCAGGGCCGACTTGAATTCATTGACCGCTAAAGCGGAGCGGGCATCCCCTTTTATGCGCAGATTGCGTCCCTCAATTTCGGCTTCATAGAGACCGTTGATCGTATTGCCCTTGGCTTCAGCCAGTTTTTTGAGCAGATCCAGGTAAGCGCTGGAACTATCCACTCCCGCCAGTTTTTTGATCTCGCCCCTGACTTCAGACAGTTCATCGACCGCCTTGGCCCTGGTGGGAAAGATTTCACGGTACATACCCGCAATTGATTTGTTCAACGAGACAATGTCGGCATTTACGGCACGATACTGCATGACCTTGCTCACGAACATTATTGAAATCATTGCCGCGATGAGCACACCGGTCAGCAGCAGCTTTTTGCGCATCCGTACGTCACCGGCGGTCCAGGCCAGCTCGCCCCGCCGAAAATCGGGCAGTGCACCGGCCTGGGAGGCCCTGGCGACAGCGTACAGTCCGGCCAGCTGCAGAAAGGTTTCGTCGTTTTTGAAGAGATGCCCCATATCGGCGGGAGTCTGCAGCGATTCTATCTCTAACGGCAGCGCCTCCAACCCGGCCGGTGTCCCGGCCGCGGACCCGATCGGACAGATGCGCTCCGGAGGCATGGCCCCGCTCAGCTCCAGCGCCGACAGTGTGGTAGCGATCATGGCCGGCGCCGAGGCAGCATCCAGAGGACGGAAAAAGGTCAGTTTGCCGTCGTGCAGAACCGACAGCGCGTTGCCATCGAAAACGAAACATTCGGCGGGCACTCCCGGAATGAAACCGTTTGCAAAGGGGAGCGAAGTTATCACCTGCGGTTCGAGGCCCGCCTCCCGGAACAGGCTGATGGCATGGCTGATATCGCTTTTTCGGGCCCAAAGCGCCAGGAAAGAGCCGCTTCCCGACGGTAGCACATCCAGAACCAGTTCATCCACCGGGATCGATATTTCCCCCTGCAGCTGAGCCGGCAGCACCTCCCGTACCTTGCGCAGGTCGTCAAACGGCAGCGAAACCGTTCGCTGGGCAAACAAGGCCGGCGGCAGACAGAGTATGACGCGCGGTGAACTCTTTAATCCACTCGCGGCCTGCTGGACGACATCGGCCAGTGAGCACTCGCTGTCCAGCTCGAACAGAGCTGCACCAATCAGCCTGGACGTATGTCCGGAAATCCCGAACTGGGCAACCGTCACCCGCTTTTCTTCGACCTGCAGTATCAGATAATCCATAATATGCTGCACCCTCACTTACTGATATTATACCCTGCACCGTATCACCAGTATTCCTGCCAGGACAAAAAAGAACCATTTGATACAACCGCCTCAACTATCCGCACGGATTCCTTGACCTTAGCTACGGCAGTTACTCTGAAGAGAGAACTTGTTGTTGTAAGCCTAGAACCCCAACTACCACTGTTGCGGTAAACATTATCCAATTCTGTAACTTTTGAAAATTCTCCAACACCATTAAAGGGTCGTTTATTTATTATTTGGTCCGCAACTGACTCACTAATACCTGGATCCAACGCCATCAGGACCGCCTTGGAGGCTGAGTTTACATTAATTACAAAGTTTTGTTGATTTGAGTAGATAGTCAAACAATCCCGTAACTTGAGTTTTTCCTTTTCATCGACCAACCCATCAAGCATTGCCGGCGTAATTCCCTTAACAAGTGTCAGCTCTATCAACGTCATAAGTTTATCATTACGAGCGCTATACGCCGGTTTCATAGTACGATAATAGGGAGTTTCCGCACCTTTGGAACTCGGCCCATCATTCTTATCGATCCAATCCGCGACTGAATCCAACACATCACCCGGCGGAACCTCCTGTAGTTTAAGACGACTTATGAGCCGTAACAGTGTATTTTGTGTGGGTGGGTCGTAGTTGTCTTGCCCATCTACCAGGCCATTAATGTTGATTTTCCCGCTTTCGTCACTAATCTTTATTTCCAGAGAACCGACTTCATCGCTGAGTGGTTTAGCCAAGAAGTTTGAAAGTAGAGCCGGGTCAATGTTCTTAGAGAGAGCCGTCTTTACCGCCATCACGCCGGACTCTGCCAGAATTGATGCCTGTTGCCCGTCACGAAAACCGCGGCTTATCGACGTATCAACATAAACCTGATGGATCATCTCCACTAATACCGCGACCATCAGCGCCGTTACAACCAGTGTCAAAATAAGGGCAAAGCCAGATTCGTTCTTCAGTCGTCCCATCATAAGCCGATCCGTGGTGTCGAGAGCATAGTAAACTCTACCGGTTTACCCTCCTCCACGAACTGCACCGTTACCCGCACGCTGCCGCCTCCACCGGCAACGTTCTTAGGCAAGCTATTATATAAGGCAGAGTCATAGCTTTTTACCCACTTTGACCCATCATAGCACTCCACCAAAAAGGAGCTGATCTGTTCCATCTGCGGAAAGTCAATGACGATGCTTTCTTCGGAAAACAGGTCACGTTCCTGACGTCTCAAAGAGAGCTTTTTATCTTTTTCTACAACGCGGTACGTGACGATAAGGATACCAGACTCTCCATGTGTCAACCCGGATGTTGGTGGTGCCAAGGTAGTCAGTGTTAGAGTCGATGCTGGAGCACCAAAATTGTCACGATCCTCCACCACAAACTTCAGTGGATGTAGTTCATTGGCGCTGTTAGTTTTAAACATAGCTGATGATACTTCACGACGAATCAGATCAAGAGTGGCGCCCAGTTCCCGCCGTGATTCCATTCCGGATGAAGCGCGGTCCCTGGCCCGCATGACACCGAAATAACTGCCATAAAGCGCCGCTGAGAGGATACCGAGCAGCACCACCGCTATCAGGACTTCCAGCAGGGTAAAGCCGTTATTGTTTCGAGCTATACCAGACAAGAGCTACCTCCCTGCCATCACTGACACGTGTAACCTTGACGACCCATTTCTGTAGATAAGGAAAATCCGTCGGCAGCGAATCTACTTTCCAGTTCAGTTCCGGGTGGGTTGGGGCAAAGGTTCCTTCTCCCTTGGCAGGTGCCAGTTTCTTCTCATCCACAATGTTACGAGCCAGCAGTGTCAGAGTCGTATTGTCCCGTTCGTTGGCTACGATCCCTAGATGGTAGTTTACCGACCCCAGCACGGTAAGGATAACACCGGCCATAATGGCCAGAGATACCATTACTTCTAGAAGTGTAAAACCTCTCATGGGGGCTCCTCGATATATCCCTCGAGAGCCTTGACTTTTCCTCCCGAAGGAAATGCCATTACCGTCCAGAATTGTCCCCCTGCGGATCGAAGATGAATGGTGACAAAATCCCGTATCCCTCCAACCCCCACGTCTACTCGCAGCTGTCCGTCGATGACTTTGCCAAGACGCGGAATCCGTACATCGGCGACTGTAATTCCTTCTTTCACCGGTGACTTCTGCAAAAGCGGGTCGGAAGGCTCTTTTGAATTCCCGTCCGCGCCAATTTCAAGAATCTTCACCGTTTCTGTTCCCGGTGCCAACATCAGGTAGTAGCCGCTTTGGGACGTTGTCGTTGCCGTCCTCTCCTGCAAATATCGAAGAGTTGAGGCCAGGGTCCGGGCCGATATCTTCAGATTCTCACTGTCCGAGGAGGGCAGCCGCGGTATCACCAGCATCATCACCATGCCGATGATGACCATCACCATGACAATCTCGATCAGCGTAAACCCGGAATTGTTTCTTGAAATCATAGAAATTCAGAGAGCTTCTCCCGCTCATCCACCAGATAGAACTCCAGGGTCTTGCGCAGGGCATCATCAACGCTCGTCACCGGTTCCCACCCCAGGCATTCCTTGGCGCGCCGGACCGACGGCACGCGGGTCAGCATGTCCTGGTAGCCCTTGCCGTAGAAGGTGTCCGAGCCGATCTCCTCGATGACGCACTTCTCGGCTTTATCGCGGTACAGCGGGAATTCGGCCACCATGTCGCGCAGTTTGATGGCCAGCTCCTTGACGGAAAGATCGTTGGCCGGATTGCCGATGTTGAATATCCTGCCGTCGGCGCAGCCGTTCTCGTTGGCGATAATTTTCATCAGGCAGTCGATGCCGTCCTCGATATAGGTAAACGAGCGGCGTTGGTTGCCGCCATCCACCAGCTGGATCGGCTCACCGGCCAGGATGTCGTACAGGAACTGGGTCAGGACGCGCGAGCTGCCCTCTTTGGCGGTGTGGATGCTGTCCAGCTTGGGTCCGATCCAGTTGAAGGGGCGGAACAGCGTGAATCGGAGCCCCTCATGGTTGCCGTAGGCGTAGATCACGCGGTCCAGCATCTGCTTGGCGCAGGAGTAGATCCAGCGCTCCTTGGCGATCGGACCCAGCATCAGCGGCGAGTCTTCCTCGTCGAACTGGGCGTCGGGACTCATGCCGTAAACTTCGGAGGTGGAAGGGAAAATGACCCGTTTCTTGTACTTGTGGCAGAGACGGATGATCTTGAGGTTCTCTTCGAAATCCAGCTCGAAGACCCGGATGGGATCCTTGACGTAGGTTACCGGCGTGGCAATCGCAACCAGCGGCAGGATCACATCGCATTTCTTGATATTGTACTCGATCCACTCCTTGTTGATGGTGATGTCCCCCTCCAGGAAGTGGAAGCGGGGATCACCCAGCGAGCGTTCCAGTTTGTCGCAAGCCATGTCGAGGCCGAAAACTTCCCAGTCGGTGGTGGTCAGGATACGATGTGTGAGGGCGTTGCCGATGAAGCCGTTGACGCCTAATATCAGTACTTTCATTGCAGCTCCTGTTCTTGTTGAATATATTTATTCGAATACCGTCATTGCATCTATATGCTGCCGTGCAAACTGTTCCGGAGTCTGTTCCGGAGCGCCTGCACTCTGCAGCAAACGGATCTCCAGCAAACCAGCACCGGTGCCGACCAGCAGCGGTGCACGGGAAATGATCTGCCCCGGCTGACCCTGTCCATCCATGGGCCAGGCCTGCCAGACAATGACTTTCCGGCCATTTAAAAACGTGAAGGCGCCCGGATAGGGATGGGTCACGCCGCGAATCAGATTGTAGATCTGCACGGCGCTGCTGGTCCAGTCAATCCGCCCGTCAGCCGGCTGGCGTCCGCCGCAGTAATTCCCCTCGGACAGATCCATCGGAATACGACCGGCGGCGCCTTCGCGCAACAGCGGCCAGGCACGGGTGATGACCGCCACGGCGGCATCGGCAACCTTGCCGAAGACGTCATGGGCGCTGTCGCTGAATGCAATCGCGACCTTTTCCTGATCAACGATATCACCGGCATCCGGTTTTTCGACCATGTAGTGCAAAGTGGCGCCGGTCTCGCTCTCGCCGTTGATCACTGCCCAGTTGACCGGCACTCGGCCACGGTATTTGGGCAGGTACGAGCCGTGCAGGTTGAGCGCCCCCAGCCGTGGGATCTCCAGAACTTCCGATTTGATCATGTTGCGGTAGTAGAAGGAAAAGAGAAAATCCGGAGCGAGTCCCCTCACCCGTTTTATATTTTCCGGCAGGGAGATATCGCTGGTCAGGTACGGTATGCCATGTTGATCAGCAAGTTCACGCACCGACAAAAACCAGATCTCTTCGGTCGGCGAATCTTCGTGGGTATAGATCAGCGCTATCTCCGCTCCCTGGCGCAGCAGTTCCGAGAGGCAGCGATAGCCTACGTTGTGATAGGCGCAGACAATCAGTCGGTTATTCTTCAAACCCGTAGGTCCTCCTGACCACAAATCTGGGCCGTTTGCGTACTTCCTGATAAATCCTGCCCACATATTCACCGACGATGCCGATCCCCAAAATGATGATGCCGATGAAGAAGAACAGGATCGCAAACAGCGTGAAGACCCCTTCCACCTCGGCGCCGACTATAAAACGGCGCACCAGCAGGAAGATCGCGAAGGCCACTGACAGCAGGGAGGTGATGATGCCGAACAGGGCAAACAGCTGCAGCGGCACCACTGAAAAGCCGGTCATCAGGTCGAAGTTGAGCCGGATCAGGTTGTAAAAAGAGTACTTGCTCTCCCCCATGGCCCGCTCGGCGTGACCGACCTCGATCTCGCTCGGATTGGAGGCGAAAGTCTGCGCCAGGGCCGGGATAAAGGTGGTCGACTCCCGGCAGCGGTTGATATTGTCGATCACATAGCGGTGATAGGCCCGCAGCATGCAGCCGTAATCCTGCATATGCATGCCGGTGATCTTGTTGGTGGTGATATTGACAATCCGCGATGCCAGCATGCGGAAGGCCGAATCCTGACGCTGGCGACGAATCGTGCCGACCACGTCGTGACCCTTCTCGATCTCGGCCACCAGGCGCGGGATCTCCTCGGGCGGATTCTGCAGGTCGGCATCCAGCGTGATGACAATCTCTCCCTTGGACATCTCGAAGGCGGCCAGAATGGCCATATGCTGGCCAAAGTTGCCGTTAAATTCAATTACCTTGACCCCCGGATATTCCAGCGCCAATCGTTTCAGTATCTCCAGGGACCGGTCACGGGAGCCGTCGTTGGTAAAGATGATCTCAAACGAATGGCCTGTCCCCTGAACGGCCGGATATAGCCGCTCCATCAGCGGGACAAGGTTGGCCTCCTCGTTGTAGACCGGCACTACGATGCTTAAATAGGGTTGTTCCATGCGTGCCCCTTGTTATTTGCCTGCGGCAACTGTTTCAAGCAGATCTTTTCCGAAGAGCTGCTTCTGCCAATCCCGCATTCCGGCAATGCCGTCCAGCGTGGCGCCGGTTGCATCAGCAACATCACCGACAGACTCCAGCAGCCAGTTGGGAGCCAGCACACCCGGCTCAAGACATAGTGCCGAGCTCTTTTGATCACGCCAGGCCTTCAGCATCCTGAGGCGTTCCTTGGCACCGTCCGCCACGTCATTTTTACGTAATCGCGGATAAATGGGCAGCTTCTCGTCCGGAATTTCCAGACCATGCGCAACGGCCGCCAGCAGAGCCGCACCGTGGCGCGCCAGCTGACCGGACGTCATCCCCTTGATTGGCGCCAATTCTCCCATTGTACGCGGCCTGATATCGGCGATTTCCTGCAGAGTTTCAACGGACAATACCTTGAAGGGGGGGCGATCCAGCAGCTGTGCCTGCCTGTCCCGCAGCTGCAGCAGCTCTTCCAGAATCGCCAGGCTGCGTCCCTTCAACTTGCCGGCCCCTTTGCAATAAAGAAATAACTGGCCCTCTTTTTCCGTCACCCGAGCCTGGCAAACCAGGCGGCACTCTTCCTCAAGCCATGCCAGGCGTCCCTTCTGCTGTAGTTCTTCGCGAAACTGGTCGTACAACGGCAGCAGATCGGACGTATCGGCCACGGCATAGGCGCTCATCTCCCGGCTTAAGGGCCGTTTGCTCCAGTCCGCCTTCTGGTATTTCTTGTCCAGCTCAATGCCGAAACGCGCTTTCAGGAGCGCCGCCAGACCATATTCCGGAATACCCAGAAAACGGGCCGCAATCATCGTATCGAAAAGGTTTGTAACTTCGATACCGAAATCACGGTGCAGCGAACGGATATCATAATCAGCCCCGTGCATGACAACCAGAATTGCCGGATCACCCAGCGGCCTGGCCATAGGACTCAGATCCCTGCATGCCAGCGGATCAATCAGCCAGTTTTCCCGACGGGTTGAAACCTGTATCAGACAGACCTTTTCCTGGTAGTGGTGCAGGGAATCCATTTCCAGATCCACTGCAATTTCCGACTGTTGACCGAGAACGTTTGCAACTTCGGCCAGCCTGGCAACATTGGTGATGATTTCGCAGGTTCCAGCCTGCCTGTATAAAGTACTCAAACCGCAAACTCCCGCACGATGGAATAGGTTGTGGTGCGCTGGGCAGCTTGAAAGCCGGCACCATGTATCAATTTTATCATTTCGGATTGCGACATGCGGAAGCTGCAACCGGCAGCCGCGACAACATTTTCCTCCAGCATGGTGCCACCCAGGTCATTGGCGCCGAAAAAGAGCGCCACCTGGGCCATCTTCTGGCCTTGCGTCACCCAACTGGCCTGGATATTGGGAATATTGTCCAGCACGATGCGCGACAGGGCCAGAACCTTGAGGTAATCAACGCCGCTGGCGGTTGTGCCCCCCAGTTCGGTATTGCCGGGCTGGTACGTCCAGGGGATGAAGGCGGTGAAGGAGCCACCCTGATCCTGCAGCTCACGCACCCGAAAAAGGTGCTCAACGATGTCTTCCGGCCGCTCTTTGCTGCCGAACATCATGGTAGCCGTGGTCGGCATGCCGAGGGCGGCCGCCTTCAACATCACCTCGCCCCACTGCTGCCAGCCGATCTTATTGGGAGAAATGCTTTTCCGCACTTCATCAACCAATATCTCGGCGCCCCCGCCCGGAATGGAATCCAGTCCGGCCGACTTCAGGCGGGCCAGGGTCTGATCCAGGCTCAACCCCGAGTTTGTTGCAATACAGGTTACTTCGGCCGGCGAGAGAGAGTGATTTTGAACAGACGGAAAACGGACTTTTATCTCCCTGAACAACCGCTCGAAAAAATCAATTTTCAGATCGGGATTGAGCCCTCCCTGCATCAGCAGTTGAGTGCCCCCCTGCTCCACCAGCTCGGCAATCTTGTCGAAAATCTGCCCGGACGAGAGGATGTAGGCATCATCGGCCTGCTTGTCGCGGTAAAAGGCGCAGAATGAGCATCTGGATTCACAGATGTTGGTGTAGTTCACATTGCGGTCTACGACAAAAGTCACCCTGCCCTGCGGGTGCAGTTTTTTCCGTATTTTGTCGGCAGCGGCGCCGATGGTCAGCAGCTCCCCTTCAGTCAAGAGTCGCAGGGCTTCGTTTCGTTGGATTCCAGTTATTGTGGGTATGCTCATGATCACTTTCCAGGTGCTATGCTTTTATCAGTTCGCAGCGGTCAGGGATATCAGCAACCGGCGTATGGCTGACGGAATGCGGCGCGCTTTATGTTCCCGGTTTATGCAGGCCAGTGTCACAATGCCATCCACAATCAGCTTACCGTCCTTCTGCCGGACAATCCTTTGACCCAGCGTGAAAGTTGACCCTCCGGTTCGTAGGGGAACTGTCTCAACCGCAAGCAGGTCGTCATGATAGGCAGGGGATTTAAAATCAATTTCGATTCTTACGACAGGAAATACAAACCCTTCCTCGGCCAGACTTGCTACCAGAAAGCCATGCGCACGAAAAAACTCCGTTCGTGCCCGTTCAAGATATTTGATGTAGTTGGCGTGATATACGACCCCGGCTGCATCCGTGTCCTCATAATAGATACGAATGTTCACCGTTTTAGCGCAGCCTCAGGATGATTGTCTTGACTACTCCGGAGTTGCGGTATTTGATCTGAAGGCGTAAGTCCTTGACGCTCTCGGCCTCACCCGGAAAGAAAATGAAACCGCTGGCAAGATTATCGGACGCCATTACCTTACCCTCCATCCCCTTGTCGCGGACATCATCAACAATATTGTAGTCCCGCTGATGGTCATCTCCGGCCTTGCTTGCCCCTCCAATTACCGCTCCGCCGGCGCCGCCAAGAACACCGCCCTTGACAGCCGACACTCCAGCATTGCGGCCGGAAACTATTCCCAGTGCCAGTCCCAGAATGGCCCCGGCAGCTGCCCCCCAGGCAGCCCCTTTTCCGGCCCCACCGGCGATGGCTCCGGCATCGGTGGCTTTTTGAACTCGCTCCGCAGCTTCACGGTTCGACAATAACTTCCAGTATCTGTTGGAGCCGTCGACCAGAAAGGTCTGCCCGGTGACAACCTCGACACCCTGCCCACTGCGGTTGTCCATTACAATCTGGACCGGCAATACCCCGGCAGCTCTTATGTCAAAACCGAATGCTTCTTCGGCCTGTTTTTTGTCGGCAAAAGGTTCGGCCCCAACCATCAAACCATCAGCGTCCTGATAGTTGGCATATTCCTGAGGTGGCCTGAATGACACCGATCTGCTTTCATAAGTGGCACAGGCAGAAAGATGAGTTGCAATAACCAGCAGGCAGATCATTTTTTTCACAGGACACCCCCGACCGCTTTAGTGAACGATAAAAGATCACTTTAGAGCAGATTCTACTCATCTGCAACTTCATTCTCCGGTTTTATTGGCCAAAACAAGCATCTTACCACCCAGAGCCATCAAAATGCCTCACAACCGACAATCACCAAAAACACTGGTCGCAATATGGAACTGGTGCAAACACGGTCTTAGAGCCAATTTTTAGAGCGAGGCCATCGCAGCCCTGATTTTATGCGGGTTTACAAGATTCCAAGACCGCCAGCATCCTGCTGCCCATACTATTCGGTAAACAGTAGGAGTGTTGCGCTGTAATTGAGAAACCCAGGGACCTTAATATTTCATTACTGATCGTAATTTCATCCTCTGCACCCAGACCCTTCATGGCAATGATTCTACCGTTCTCAGCCAACAGCGGAGCTGCCAGCGAAACGAAATTATCCAGCCTGGTAAAAGCACGCGATGTGATCAGACTGAATTTACCGGCATGTGTTTTGTGAAGATCTTCAATCCGTGCATGAACAGCCTCAATCTTCTGCAGACCGAGCAGACGGATAACGTGCCGTTGGAAATTTATCTTTTTGGCAACGGCATCAATAGATACCATCATTGTTTCCGGCTTGACTATTTTCAGCGGAATGACCGGCAGCCCGCCACCTGAACCGATATCAAGCAGAATGTCTTCGTTTAATATATACGGAGCAAGATGCAGGCAGTCGATAAAATGTTTGATTGCGATTTCATTTTCAGCAGTTATGGCGGTCAGATTCACCTTTCGGTTCCATCTGATTAGCTCTGCTGCAAAGGCTTCAAACGCTTGTATGTTATCAGCGGATAGGGGCAGTCCCATATTAGCTGCTTCCAGCTTTAGAAGGTCTGCAATCATTGCCGGAAACCCTGATGCATCATTTGGAACCACCCTTCCAGGTATTGGCCTTTAGAGCGATGGCCAGTATTGATATCGCAGCCGGTGTAATACCTGGAATCCGTGAAGCCTGACCAAGTGTGTCCGGTCTGTTCTTGCCCAGCTTTTCACGAACCTCGCTCGTCAGGCCCTTGATTGCTGCGTAATCCAATTCTGACGGAATGGCGGCTGTCTCCAGTTTTTTTGACCGCTCAACCTGTTCCAGCTGCCTGTCGATGTATCCGCGGTATTTTGTCTGAATTTCTACCTGTTCCCTGACCTTGGCCGGTGTTTCACGTGAAACATTGTCCATCTCGGCCAGCTCAGCATAGGTGATATCGGAGCGCTTGAGCAGATGTTCCAGCGTAGTGCCCTTCTGAATATCTTCTATCCCCAAACGGGACAGCACCGTATTCTCCTGGTCAGCCAAAGTTATCCGTGTAGTGGCGATGCGCTCCAGGTCATTAACAATCATTTCCCGCTTCCTTACAAACGAAGCATATTCATGATCCGGCACAAGACCCAGCCCGTGACCGATATCACGCAACCGCAGATCTGCATTGTCCTCACGCAGCAGAAGACGATACTCGGCCCGCGAAGTGAACATCCGGTATGGCTCCTTGGTGCCAAGCGTAACCAGGTCATCGATCATCACGCCTATATAACCCTGGCTCCGGTCAAGCACCAGAGGATCGCGGTCCTTGACACGCAAAGCTGCGTTGATACCGGCCAATAAGCCCTGCCCGGCGGCCTCCTCATAACCTGATGTTCCGTTGATCTGCCCGGCATGGTAAAGATTGCGAATCAGCTTGGTCTCCAGCGAAGAATGCAGCTGAACCGGATCCACATAATCATACTCTATCGCATAAGCCGGACGCATTATTTCGACGCGCTCCAACCCCAGTATTGAACGATAAAAAGGGATCTGCACATCTATCGGCAGTGAGGTTGACATGCCGCTGGGATAGACCTCGACAGTTTCAAGCCCCTCCGGTTCGATAAAGGTCTGATGGCGATCTTTTTCTGGAAAGCGAACAACCTTGTCTTCTATCGACGGGCAGTAGCGGGGACCGACCCCCTCGATTACGCCTGAATACAGGGGAGAACGATCGAGGCCGGAACGGATAATATCGTGGGAGCGCTGATTCGTGTATGCGATGTGGCAGGGCACTTGCGGCATAGTGATCCGCACGGTGGAAAATGAGAACGGTATCGGTGGATCATCACCATGCTGGGTCTCCAGCTTGGAAAAGTCGATCGTACGGCTGTCCAGCCGCGCTGGCGTACCGGTCTTGAGTCTGCCTACTCCAAACCCGAGAGAACGCAATTGATCCGACAGGCCGATTGATGGCAAATCACCGGCTCGTCCTCCCGGATAATTAGTAAGGCCGATATGGATCAAGCCACGCATGAATGTTCCGGTAGTGACCACGACGGTTTTGGAGAGAAAACGAATCCCGGATCGTGTATCTACACCACGCAGTTCATCGCACTCAATAAATAGAGCGGTAACCTCGCCCTGCTTCAGATCGAGATTCGACTGCTGTTCGAGGACTCTTTTCATTCTGAGTCGATAGAGCTGTTTGTCGGCCTGAGCGCGTGAGGCACGCACAGCAGGTCCCTTGCGGGTATTCAGGATACGGAACTGGATCCCGGTAGCATCGATATTTTTGGCCATCTCGCCACCCAGCGCATCTATTTCCTTGACCAGATGACCCTTGGCAAGACCTCCAATAGCCGGATTACAGGACATCAGCGCAATTGCATCCAGATTGATCGTTAACAGCATGGTGCGACACCCCATGCGAGCCGCTGCCAGGGCCGCTTCACATCCGGCATGTCCGGCACCCACTACAATCACGTCATAAATCAGGTCATATGTCATCATGGTTTTAGCCTGTCCTGAGTCACTGTTTCACGTGAAACAGTAGTGTCATTTGCCAATACAGAAAGACGAGAATATTTGATCGAGAACATC
>JACMKN010000227.1 GCA_014380135.1 Deltaproteobacteria bacterium | reverse complement strand
CTGTTGCACAGGCCAAGCGACTCCAGAGGCGCCCTGGGCTGTGTTACGCCATGGGGCAGCTCCAGCAGGTAGGCGGACGGCGCTTCAGGACGCGGTCCGGCGACCGGAACACCGTTCAGAAGAAAAGTGTAGTTCTCTTCCATGTTTTCGAATAGTTCAGGATTGAGCCGGATGCCGGCCGAATTGAAGAGCGAAAGAGGCACAGCCACGGCGTGCCGGAGTGGTCGAATTTCCTGCGTGATGATGGGGGATTGCGAAGAATCGTCATAAAGTTTGTCGTCGTCTTTTTTTTCTTCGTTGCAGGACTCGTCATAAGGATGAGAAATATTCAATAAGTCCAGTTCATCGACCACCAGCTCCCATTGTCTCCATACCTTGCGGTTCTCAAGAGGATAAATGCTCCCGGTTTCAGGCACAAACAGCAGACCGTCATGCACAACCGCACCGACCGGAATCGGGCTGCCATTATCCAGAGAGCGGGAGACAATCACTTCGTCCCGGCCAATGTCAAAACCGATGCAGGCCCGGCGGGGTTCGTCGCCGCGATAGACAAGTGCAGTCTCGTGCGCTTCGGCGCCGCGAAATATGATGGGATATTTTCCTCCCGTCATCTTGAGGAACGCTTTGAAGTAACGGGGGGTCGATTCGTAAGAACTGTTTGACGCCATGAACCTCGCCAGATCGGTCGGAATCCCGATGGCGGTCCAGCCATGCACGATTTCATTATCGCGCAGGATGCGCCCGGAGAATCGGTTGGAATTGTGACCCATCCCGATCACCAGGCGAAATTGCGGGGGCACTTTGGGCAGTACTGAAGATAACTTCTGGCCGCCGAGATGTGCATTACGCAGACTTCGCGCCTCTGACAGACCTGCCTTCAATTTGCGCTGTTCCGCTGTATCACCATCCGCAGCGCTGCTCACGGGGGCCGGCTCCCGGTCGGTATAACACTTCATGTCCAGCAGCATTTGCTGGTTGAATTTAATATGCGCCAGAGTCCCCGGTGAAACCGTCCGTTTCAGGGTCGCCCAGGCGATCACCACGTGCGGGCAGTTACGGGCCGGCTGCCATAGCCTGCAGCTGCACTTGGTCAGGAGACGATAGCCTTCCACCAGCAGGGTGGTCTGACTGCCGTCGCTAAAAGTGATGACCAGCGCCGACTTGTCGTCGTTCCAGACGGCATCGGCCAGCGTATTGCCCTTGCACGACTCAAAGCCGGCCATCAAATGGACCTTGGCCGCTACATCGTGAATATCGCCGGGGATATAAGTGCGAAACCTTTCGAGAAGCGGACTCATCTCCTGCCTCCGATTTTTTCCAGATAGCAGTCAAACATGAAGCCGTTCGTCTTTTTCATCAATCTTCGCACCGCCGCCAGTTCCCGGTCATCCCGATGCAGGACGCGCACCCTTTCGGCATGGGTAAGCATATCGAACCAGATGCGCGGCACGGAACAATTTTCCTCCGCAAGCAGGGCTTCAAACGATTTCGCTTCAAACGGGTCCGCCCCAGTAACAGCTTGCAGCGGAAGCGCGAATATCCCCTGCAGCCAGCCCCAGACCGGCAGCCAGGCCTGTTCATGGTCTTCGTCAATATCGTCCAGAGCTTCGAAACTCAATATAGTAAGGAGACTGGTGATCTTCAGGTTCTTAACGGATTGGATATCAACGGAAAGCGGATCGGCGAGAAACGCCTCCAGATAACTTTTCAGCGCATCAGCATCTTTTTTGGCCAGTGTCAGGGCATCACCGCGCCAGGCCAGGAATCTTCCCCTGGGGATGTCTTTGTCAGACAGCGCAGCAAAAAAACAGTCGGCCGCTTCGGCATAACGGCCGGCTTCCATCAGGAGATGCCCGAGGTGAATGCGGGGCGGGATGTAGATCCGCTCCGGATTCGGCAAAACGCGAATTTCTTCAATCAGGATACCCAGCACAATCGTGCGGAGAGGCGGATGAGACAGTGTTTCGAATCGAAGCCAGATGCTCCGGAAAATTTCCGGATCGGACAGATTCATTTCCGACAACGCAGCCTGCCATTCCGAGACCAGCTTCAGCAGGGCAGCGCTGTGCCTGTCGCCAGGGTAGTCAGCGAGCAGCTGCTCATACACGGAAATCGCCTGTGCGAAATCCCGTGCACGGGTAAATTCATCGGCCATGTTGAGCAGAATGCCCGACCGGTTGTCTTCAAACAGATCCAGTTGCATGGCGTTTAAAACTCCGCATGGCGCGGCGTGCGCGGGAAGGGTATCACGTCGCGGATATTCTCCATGCCGGACAGGTACATCACCAGGCGCTCGAAGCCCAGACCGAAGCCGGCGTGGGGACAGCTGCCCCATCGGCGGCTGTCCAGGTACCACCAGAGCGGCTCCTGAGCAACCCCCAGTTCCGCCATGCGCTGCGTCAAACGGTCCAGGCGTTCCTCGCGCTGGCTGCCGCCGATGATCTCGCCCACCTTGGGCACCAGCAGATCCATGGCGGCCACGGTACGGCCATCGTCATTCTGGCGCATGTAGAAGGCCTTGATGTCCCTGGGATAGTTCAGGATGAATGCCGGGCCGCCCACGATCTGCTCGGTGATGTAGCGTTCATGTTCGGTCTGCAGGTCCAGCCCCCACTCCACCGGATAGTTGAAGCTGGCGCCGCTTTTCTGAAGAAGCCGGATGGCCTCGTCGTATTCGATCCGCGCGAAGTCGGCTTCGGCCACGCTGCGGATCCGCTCCAGCAGCCCCTTTTCGATCTGCTTGTCGAAGAAGGCCATTTCGTCGCTGCATTCTTCCAGCGCCACACGGCACAGGTAGCGCACGAACTGCTCGGCCAGATCCGCATCATCAGCCAGGTCGGCAAAGGCCATCTCCGGTTCAATCATCCAGAACTCGGAGGCATGCCGGGCGGTATTGGAATTCTCGGCCCGGAAAGTCGGACCGAAGGTGTAGATATCCCCGAAGGCCGTGGCAAACAGCTCGCCTTCCAGCTGGCCGCTGACGGTCAGACCGGTCTTCTGCCCGAAAAAATCCTGACTGAAATCAACCTTTCCCTCGGCCAACGGCGGATGGGAGGCATCCAGGGTCGTGACGCGAAACAGTTCACCGGCCCCCTCGCAGTCGCTGGCGGTGATAATCGGCGTATGCACATAAAGGAAATTCCGCTCGGCAAAGAAACGATGAATGGCCTGGGCCAGCTTCGAGCGCAAGCGGAATACGGCCCCGTAGGTGTTGGTCCGTGGACGCAGGTGGGCAATCGAGCGCAGGTATTCGAAAGTATGTCTTTTTTTCTGCAGCGGATAGCTTTCATCGGCAATGCCGATTATTTCCACAGTAACAGCCTTCAGTTCGTATTTCTGACCGGCTGCCGGGGATTCAACCAGCTTTCCCCTCACCTTCAAGGCGCTGCCGGTGCCGACACGACAGAGTTCCTCAAAGTTGTCCAGACCAGGTTCTGCCACAATCTGCATACCTTCCAGATTTGAACCATCGTTCAACACAATAAAAGCGATCTCTTTCGACAATCTCAGCGAACGCACCCAACCGGAGACGGTATATTCCGGCTCTTGCGCTCCGCAATCCAGCAGTTCCTTGATCCGTGTTCTCATCGCAGGCTCCTCAATTTTTATCGGGGCAGATGATACGTTCAATCGGGCAGCAGATGCAAGCGGCTTGTTTGTTTGACCTTATTAGATGCTGTATGGTAAAAACAGAACATGAAACGCCTTCTATTATATACGCTCTGCCTGGCTGCACTGGCCCTGCCGGCCTGGGCTGCCAACAGCGAGACAGATTTCGGCGGCGTTGGTCTGGACGGTGTTCCGTTGAAGAATGGTCAGATCGTGATCAGACAGATCATCAACGGCGGCCCCGCCCACCAGGCCGGCATAAGATCCGGTGACATCATCACCCACATAGACGGCAAGGCAACCCAGGGCAGCAACTTCCCCAGCATGGTTCAAAAACGGCTGAGGGGGTTGTCCGGTACAGCGCTTGTTCTCAGAATCAAACGTGACGGAGAAGGGCAGCCGCAAACATACCGGCTGATACGTAGACAGATCGTGATTATCCCGAACAAGGAGAAGCTATGACAAGAAGATTTTTACTGATTGCAGCAGGAGTGTTACTGGTTGCGTCAATATCGTGCGCTGCGCCCGATCAACCACACCAGAGCACACTTGACCCTGCCAGGGCCGAAGCGGCAAAGAAATACCCCCGCATCGTTCTGTATTCTGTGGCCTGGTGCCCCCACTGCCGTGAGGTCAAGGAATACCTTACAAAAAACGAGATACCCTTCATCAATCGGGATGTGGAAGTGGATACCATTGCGATGGAAGAGTTGACCGGGAAATATGGCAGCACCGGCGTTCCGGTGATTGTTTTCGGCAGCGGGAATAATGAAGTTGTTTTGAGAGGATTCACTCCCGAACTATTCCAGGAGTATCTGAAGAAGGCAAAAGTAAATAAATAACCGAGGGTTTTAGCATCTAGCGGATTGAGCGGATTTGCACGGATTTAATAACAATACTTTTATTTTTAGTTTTTCCGTGTAAATCCGCTTAAATCAGACTTGATCCGCGTTCTATTGTTTTTGATTCTTTCTGCTTGGATCCAGCTTGTCCGGCTTCACCATTCTGCGGCCGCTTCCAGTTTTGGGAGCAAGCGGCTTTCTTTCCTGCCCCTGCACGGCCCGACCCTGCTTTTCGACATTGTTCCCGGCCGGCTTCAGATCTCCCACCGCTACGCCACGCGTACCATGCTGAACACGTTTTTGCCCCTGTTTCTCATGCGGTCGTTCTACCCGCCTTGTTGCACTCTTCAAAGGCAAGGCCTTTGACTCTCCTCCGGCCAGTTCACGCACCTCGGCTTCGGTCAGATAGCGAAACTGCCCTGTCCGGAGAGTGCCGATTGACAGGCTGCCGTAGCGG
>JACMKN010000226.1 GCA_014380135.1 Deltaproteobacteria bacterium | reverse complement strand
TGCGGGCCGTCTTCTTGATGTTGGGATGGGCCAGCAGCGTCTTTTCCACCTGCAGGGCGATTGCCGCCGATTGTTCCAGCGAGGTTCCCGCCGAGGTAACGATAACCACCGTCAAGGCCCCTTCGTTGAAGGCCGGCAGAAATGAGCGCCCGGTCATGGCAAGTGGAATCATGGCCAGGGCAAAGGCCAGCACTGATCCCGCGATCACCAGCTTCGGCCGGGTAACCGCCAGCTGGAGCGCGGGGCGATAGAGGCGCTGCAGCCAGCGCACCACGACACTCTCTTGCTCCCGTTCCAGGCATTTGGCCCGTGGCAGCAGGTATGAGCAGAGGGCCGGGGTCACGGTCAGGGCAACAAGCAGCGATGCCCCGATGGAGACCATGTAGGAAATGCCGAGCGGCCGCAACAGCCGCCCTTCGACTCCGGTCAGGAAAAAGAGCGGCAGGAAGACCATCATAATGATCATGGTGGCATTAACTATGGAGGCACGGATCTCCTTGGAGGCGTCGAAGATAACCTTGCGCGCCGGGTACTGTGCGCTTTCCGGTTTTAGGCGGTTTTCCTGCAAACGCCGGAATACGTTTTCCACGTCGATGATGGCGTCGTCAACAATGACACCGATGGCGATGGCCATGCCCCCCAGGGTCATGGTGTTGATGGAGATGTCGAAAATCCGCAGGGCAAAGATGGCGAACAGCAGCGATAACGGCATGGCGACAATGGAAATAAGGGTGGTTCGCACATTGCCCAGGAAGAGGAACAGGATGACGATGACCAGCAGTGCCCCTTCGGTCAGGACCTTCCTGATGTTATCGATGGCCCGCTCGATGAAATCGGACTGCCGGAAGATATCGGTCTCCAGCTTCATGCCGGCCGGCAGACTCTTCTGCAGTTCCGCCAGTTTCCCTTCCAGCCGTTTGGTCAGCTCAAGAGTATTGGCGGTGGGGTGTTTCTGGATCGAGATCACCACTGCGGGTTTGCCGTTGGCCGAAGCGTCTCCGTATCTGAAGGCCGGGCCGATGACGATTTTCGCCACATCCCGCACCAGGACCGGCACGCCGCCCCTGGTAGCCACCACAACCTGCTCCAGGTCGGCTGTGTTGCGCACCCGGCCCACGCCCCGGATCATGTACTCCTGGCCGCCCTTCTTCATTACTCCGGCGGCAAAATTTTCATTGGCCCCCTTGAGGGCCGTGATTACCTGTCCCACCGTGACACCGAAGGCTTGCAGGCGTTGCGGGTCGAGTTCCGCCTGGTACTGGCGGGTGTCACCGCCGATGTTGGAAACCTGAGAAACCCCCGGCACCGCCAGCAGACGCTTGCGCACCACGAAGTCGGCGGTTTCCTTCAGTTCCATGGTGTTATGCTTGTCGCTGATCAGGGACACATGCATGATCTCCCCCATGATCGAGGAGATCGGCGCCAGTTGTGGAATTGCATCAGCCGGCAGAACACCGGCTAGGGATTGCAGCTTTTCGTTGACCACCTGGCGGGCCTTGTAGATATCGGTCCCCCAGGTGAACTCAACCCATACCGTGGAGAGGCCGGCTACCGTATAGGAACGGACCCGGCGCACGCCGCTGGAACCGTTAACGGCACTTTCAATAGGATAAGTAACGACCGACTCCACCTCTTCCGTGGCCATGCCGTGGGCCTCGGTGATGATGGTAACCGTCGGGGCGGTCAGATCCGGCAGTACATCCACCGGCATATTAAAGGTTATATAGGTCCCGACCACCAGCACCAGCAGCGACGCCACAACGACGATCAGCCGGTTTTCCAGGGCCAGGCGGATTATTTTATCAAGCATGAATATTTCTCCTCATGTATAAGTTTCCCCGAGAAACGAGATTTTTTTGTCCTGGCAAGGCTGTCGAGGGGTGACGCGGAGGTGTAGCAGCGCTACGCCGCACAAGGAACCCCGAAGACTTACGCCGCCAAGACGAAAAAGGCTCGTTTCTCCTAATGGGCGTGGCCCTGATCAGCGCCACCCTTGGCGGCTGCCTCGGCCTGTTTGACGTAATAGGCGCCGCGGGTCACTACCCGTTCGTCTCCCTTGAGACCGCTGGTTATCTGAACAAAGCCGCCATCCTCGACGCCGATCTTCACTTCCCGCCGGTCAAAGGCCTCGCCCGACGACTGGATAAATACGAACCAGCGCCCCTCGTCTTCAGTCAGTGCGTCTTTGGGCACAGCCAGCGCTCCGGCAACAGAGCCGGTCCGAATGGCAACATTGGCAAACAGTCCGACCTTGAGGCGTCCGGATTGATTGGGGACCTCGAAGAGAACCGGCAGGGTTCTGGTCTGGGGATCGAGCATGTCGCCGATCGACACCAGCCGCGACGGCTTGAATTGGCCGGTCAGACCGGCCACGGTAAAGGTTGCATTGAGCGACTTACCGGCAATGCCGATCTCGGTCGCGGGAAGATTGGCCTTGAGCCAGAGGGTGCCGGTATTGACGATGCGCAGGATCGGTTGGCCCGCCTCCACCCCCTTGCCGGCGCCGGCAGTAACTTCGACCACCGTGCCGCTCACCGGTGCCCGGACTGCAATCCGGCCCCCTTCACCCTTGACGCTGCCCATGGCTTTTTCCAGAGGTTCAAGAGCCGTCCGCGCACTGGCCAGGGCCATCTCCGCCTCCTCGACCCGTTTCAGCGGGGCGATCTTGGCTTCATGGAGCCGCTTGGCCCGGTCGTACTCCTTTTGAGATAGTGCCACCCGGTTTTTTGCCTCGGCATAGGCTGCTCCCAACTGTCCGATGCCCCCGTCCTGCCTGATCGGCGGGTCGAGCAGGGCTACGACTTCACCTTTGGCCACCTTCTTGCCGATGAACGGCAGTGGTCTGGTTGTCGAGATGATACCGGAAAGAGGTGCGGAAACTGTGGCCTCGGCATTCGACACCGGCACCAGCTCGCCCGTGGCGGCAAGGAAGCTGTTCAGCTCTTTTTTGACCGGCTGGGCAACCATGAAGTCCACTATCCACTGCTGTTCCTTCAGATACGCAATGGCGCCTTCACCACCAGCATGCCCGTCGGCCGCTTTCTCGCCCTTGTTCAATACCTGTACTTCGGAAGCCGTAATTTCATCGGCGAAGCCTTTACCGTCGGTGATCAGTTTCAGTGCGTATTTCCCGGGGTTGGCAAGCGTGGCCTCAACCTTGTAAATACCCGATCGGGTTGGAGCAGGCAGGGCGAATGTCAAAGGCTCACCGGCGGCCGGAGTGAATACCATTTTCAGCCCCCCTTCCGTGACCGGCTTGAAATCACTCAGCCTGGTCAGGTGGATCAGAAAACCCACCTTTTCCCCGGCCAGCGGTTGGTCATACTCCATGAACAGTTCGCTTTTGGCGGAATAGGCGGTGACCTTGACCGGTTCGGTCTTGTCTCCGGCAACGGTGGCGGGGGCCTGCTCATTGTGATTGCAGCCGGACAGCATGAAAATCAGAACCAGCAATATTCCCAGATGCTTCTTTGTAGTTTTATAAGTGTTCATTTATTCCCTCCGTCTTCTTTCTTCAATTCAACTCCCACGGCAGCCTCCAGTTTGGCGACCGCACTGTTCCGGTTGTAGAGCGCTG
>JACMKN010000225.1 GCA_014380135.1 Deltaproteobacteria bacterium | reverse complement strand
GCCTGATCAGCAGGTATACCAACAGAAATGCGGCCTGACTGCATAACAATTTCTACTAAAACAGAATAAACGGGAGATTCCATGCTTCTTGTCGGCAATTACAACAATCTGAAAATCGCCAGAATCAACGCTAAGGGCGCTTTTCTGGAAAGCGATCAAGGAGAGATCCTGCTGCCGGGACGGCTGATGCCCAAGGGCGCCGAACCGGGCAACATCCTCAAGGTCTTCATCTACCTTGATTCGGAAGAGAGGCTGACGGCCACGACCGCCCGGCCCCGCGCCGTGGTGGGGGAATTTGCGCAGTTGAGCGTCAAGGACAACGTCACAGTCGGCACCTTCCTTGACTGGGGCCTGGAAAAGGATCTGCTGCTGCCGTTCGGAGAGCAGCTCTCTCCGCTGAGAAGAGGGGAACGGGTGCTGGTGAGGGTTTATCTGCACAGCAGCGGCCGGATCGCCGCCTCGGCCAAACTGGAAAAATTTATCAGGCCGGTCGATGACACGCTGTCGGAGGGAGACGAGGTTGAGCTGCTGGTGTATGCCTTCAGTGATCTGGGGGCCAAGGTTGTAGTCAACAACGCCTTCGGTGGGCTGCTATTTCACAATGAGCTTTACGTCAAGCCGGCCTGCGGCGATCGTCTGCGGGGTTACGTCAGGAAGATCAGGGACGACAGTAAGCTCGACATCACGCTTCGCAAAGGTGGCGCCCAGGAGGCGGCCGGCGATAAGGAGACGATCCTGACGACCCTGACAGCCCGGGACGGCTTCCTGCCTCTGACCGACAGAAGCACGCCGGAAGCGATTGCCGATCTGCTGCGGATGAGCAAGAAAAGTTTTAAGAAAGCGGTTGGCGGGCTGTACAAGGAGGGGCTGATAAACATGACCGCTGACGGGATCCGGCTGAAAAACGTATCCGGGGACTGATACCAAGGTGCAATCAAAATGAGTACTAGGCGGCAAGGAGAGTGGCGACCGAGGCGTACATCAGTACGTTGAGGAGCCACCGACGAAGCCAACAACGTAATCGTTTGATTGCGACTTGGTATGATTCAAATCGGCAGGCCGCCCCACTTGGCCAGGAACTCATCCGGAGGAAGCGGGCGGCTGTAGAGGAAGCCCTGCGCCTGCTGACATCCCTCCCGAATCAGAAACTGCGCTTCGGCCTCGGTTTCGATACCTTCCGCAATCGTACTCAGGCCCAGGGCATTCGCCAGCGCGATGATCGCACGAACGATCGCCTCGCGGCTGGGCTCGGCGGTCACATCGGTAATAAAGGAACGGTCTATTTTCAGTTTCTGGATCGGCAGACGCCGCAGATAGCTCAGCGAAGAATAGCCGGTTCCAAAATCATCCACCGCCAGCTCCACGCCAATCGCACGCAAACCGTCCAGGAAATCCAGCGCCCGTTCGTTCTTCATGATGGCCGATTCGGTCACTTCCAGCTCCAGCCGCAGAGATGAAAGCCCGGTTTCCTCCAGAACACGGTTGACAATATCTACGATGTCGCCATGTTCCAGCTGCTTGACGGAAAGATTCACCGAAATGCAGGGCAGCTTGAAACCGGATTCTTCCCACTCTTTAACCTGCCGGCAGGCGCTGCGCAACACCCATTCTCCCAGGATGGAAATAAAACCGATGTCTTCGGCAATCGGGATAAAGCGCACCGGCGAGACCGCCCCCAACTCCGGATTGTTCCAGCGCAGCAGCGCTTCCGCACCCACCAGCTGTCTCGTAACCAGGTCCACCTGCGGCTGGTAGTGCAGCGACAGTTCACCGCGCTCGATGGAGCGCCGCAGCAGAGCCTCCAGGTGAACGCGCTCCTGGGCATACTCGCTCATGGCCGGTGCATAGAAGTGGTAGGAGTTGCGCCCGTGGGTCTTGGCGTAGTACATGGCGGTATCGGCATTTTTCACCAGAGTGGACACGTCCTGGCCGTCCGTGGGAAAGAAACTGATTCCGATGCTGGCCGAGATGACAATTTCGTGGCCGGATATCATGACCGTCCGACTGAGCAGCTCCAGAAATTTTTCCGCGATGACACCCACATAGCGCGGCGCTTCGATATCATCCAGCAGCAGAATGAATTCATCGCCACCGATCCTGGCCAGGGTGTCGGACTTGCGTACATGCACACCCAGGTCCGTTGCGACCTTTTTCAACAACTCGTCGCCAAGATCATGACCCAGCGTATCGTTGACGTTCTTGAAGTGATCCAGGTCAATGAAGATCACCGCCAGCTGCAGGTGGTTACGCTGCGCCAGCGCGATGCTGTGCTTCAAG
>JACMKN010000224.1 GCA_014380135.1 Deltaproteobacteria bacterium | reverse complement strand
GTGGCTCGTCAGCATGGCCTCAAGAGCATCGCCTTTCCCGCCATCAGCGCCGGTGTCTACGGCTATCCGATGCGCGAGGCCGCCGTGGTTGCCCTGACGGCCGCCCTGGCGGCTATCAAGGAAAATCCCGGACTGGAGCGGGTCGTCTTCGCCCAGTTCAACGATGGTGCCCAGCAGGTCTACCGGGAAGCAGCGACCCAACTCGGCATCAGCGAGGAGTGAAACATGCTTGAAATCCTTCGCCCTGACCGGCTCATTCCACCTTGCCGACCCAGGCTGTTCGATGGCACCGATCAGATAAAAAAAGAGGGCAGAATCGAAACCCTGCCCTCACTACAACCCATGTACATGAAAAAAGCTTATTCGCCCAGCACCCTGACGATGCCGTCATCCAAGTCATACTTGGCGCGGAAAATCTTGATTTTACCGAGCTCTTTGTACTCCTTGATGATCGGAGACTTGGCTTCCAGAGATTCAGATACCAGCTTGATGTTTTCTACGATACATTCTTCTACCTGGGCGGCCTTCTCGGCGGTTCCGGTCGGCTTCGGATTGCCGCCGAGAACTGCTTCAACGGCGGGGTAGATGTCTTTTACCAGGCTGCCGATGTTTCCTTCACCCTCTCCCGGGTAAGTATCGTAGGTCGCTTTGACCGCACCGCACCGCTCGTGGCCCAGTACAACGACCAGATTGGCGCCCAAGTGTTCGATGGCATACTCGATTGAACCCAGCTCGTGCGGAGCGACGACGTTGCCGGCGACGCGCACGGTGAAGATTTCACCCAGACCCTTGTCAAAGAGGATTTCAGCAGGAAGACGGCTGTCGCTGCAGGTCAGGACGACCGCATAGGGATGCTGGCCAAGCGCCAGTACCTTGCGGACGGCAGGATTGGATAAAACAGCAAGATGTAGAAGATTCCCTTTTGCGAAATTCCTGTTACCTTCCAGCAACAGTTTCAACCCCTGATCAGGTGTTGGCTGAGCGCACACTCCTCTGGTTGCGATCTGGCCGACGGGGCAAATGACGGGGAAATTGGTGCCGGTCGCAAGGACCGGTGCGACAAACAATCCACATGCTGCGACTGCCAATGAGACCTGCTTCAACAACTGTTTCATCTTAACTTCCTCCTTTGATGTGTGCCCGACTGCGGTTTACTTAAAAAAATTATTTCACCTGACGGAGGTTTGTTTGTTGCAAACCTCGATTCGACCAGTTCAGCTTAGAAGCTCTCGAAGACGTTTATGCTACGATCAGGCGAGGTCGAAGCGGTCAAGGTTCATCACTTTTCCCCACGCCGCTACAAAGTCGTGCACGAACTTCTCCTGTGAGTCTCCACATCCGTAGACTTCCGCCTGGGCCCGGAGTTGGGAGTTCGAACCGAAGATGAGGTCGACACGTGTGCCGGTCCACTTGAGTTCGCCGCTCTTGCGATCACGCCCCTCGAACAGGTCGTCGGCTTCCGGGGCCGCCTTCCACGTGGTGCTCATGTCGAGCAGATTTACGAAGAAGTCATTGGTGAGCATCTCCGGCCGTTTGGTGAAGACGCCGTGTCGGGACTGTCCGAAGTTGGCATTCAAAACGCGCATACCGCCCAAGAGAACCGTCATCTCAGGGGCGGTCAGCGTCAGCAATTGCGCCCGATCAACCAGCAGCTCCTCTGCCGATACGGTATATTGGGTTTTGAGGTAGTTGCGGAACCCGTCTGCAGTCGGCTCGAGTACGGCGAACGCCTCCACGTCGGTTTGCTCCTGAGACGCATCCGTGCGTCCCGGCGTGAAGGGAACGGTCACAACGTGGCCGGCATTCTTTGCAGCTTGCTCGACAGCTGCGCATCCGCCCAGAACAATCAAATCAGCCAGCGAAACCAACTTCCCGCCTGACTGCGCGCTGTTGAACTCCTTCCGGATTCCCTCAAGGGCCTGCAGCACAGTCGTAAGTATGGCAGGCTGGTTAACTTCCCAATCCTTCTGCGGCGCGAGACGGATGCGCGCGCCGTTGGCCCCGCCACGCTTGTCGGAACCACGGAAGGTGGAGGCCGATGCCCAGGCCGTAGAGACCAGTTGGGAGACGGACAGCCCCGAAGCGAGGATTGTGTCCTTGAGGGCGGCGATGTCCTGCTCGTCAATCAATTCATGAGTGACCGCGGGGACCGGGTCTTGCCACAGCAGATCTTCAGCAGGCACTTCCGCACCGAGATAGCGCGAGCGCGGTCCCATGTCGCGGTGGGTCAGCTTGAACCACGCCCTGGCGAAGTCGTCCGCGAATTTCTCGGGGTTCTGCTGGTAGCGTCGCGCGATCGGCTCGTAGATCGGATCGTTGCGGAGGGAGAGGTCCGCCGTGGTCATCATCGGCCGGTGCTTCTTGGACGGGTCGTGCGCGTCAGCCACCATGTCCTCATCGGCCACGTCCCTGGCCTGCCACTGATGCGCGCCGGCCGGGCTCTTGACCAGCTCCCACTCGTATTTGAACAGCGTGTTCAGATAGCCCATGTCCCATGTGGTTGGGTTCGCTTTCCAGGCGCCCTCGATGCCGCTGCCGATCGTATCGCCGCCTTTACCGCTGCCGAAGCTGCTCTTCCAGCCGAGTCCCTGTTCCTCGATGCCGGCCGCTTCGGGCTCAGGCCCCACATGGGACGCAGGGCCGGCACCGTGGCACTTGCCGAAGGTGTGCCCGCCGGCGATGAGCGCGACGGTCTCTTCGTCGTTCATCGCCATGCGTGCGAAGGTCTCTCGAACGTCACGGCCGGAGGCGACCGGATCCGGGTTGCCGTTCGGCCCTTCCGGGTTCACGTAGATCAGGCCCATCTGCACGGCGGCGAGAGGGGTCTCGAGTTTCCGGTCACCGGTGTAGCGCTTGTCTCCAAGCCACGTCTCCTCAGCCCCCCAGTAAATGTCCTCTTCCGGCTCCCAGATGTCTTCGCGCCCGCCGCCGAAGCCGAACGTTGTGAAGCCCATCGACTCCAGGGCGCAGTTGCCGGTGAGGACTAACAAGTCGGCCCAGGAGATTTTCCTGCCGTATTTCTGCTTGATCGGCCAGAGCAGGCGGCGCGCCTTGTCCAGGTTGACGTTGTCCGGCCAGCTGTTGAGCGGCGCGAAACGCTGCGAGCCCGAGGAGGCGCCGCCGCGGCCGTCGCCGGTGCGGTAGGTGCCTGCGCTGTGCCACGCCATCCGGATGAAGAGCCCCCCGTAGTGACCGTAATCAGCCGGCCACCACTCCTGCGAGTCGGTCATCAGCGCACAGAGGTCCTTTTTCAGGGCTTCCAGGTCGATTCTCTTGAATTCCTCAGCGTAGTTGAACTCCCCTCCCAGCGGATTGATCATGTTGGAATTCTGATGAAGAATCTTGAGGTTCAACTGGTTCGGCCACCAGTCCCGGTTCGACGTGCCGCTGCTGGCGGTGGGTTTGTCAGTTCTACCCGTTACCGGACACTTGCTGTCTTTACTCATCTCTGCTCTCCTTTACTTACAGGTTTGGATTTGCACAGCTTACCAGGGATTATATGACTGGTCACTTTATACCACAAACCGGGGGCTTTATTAGTGTTGTTTGCCCACTGAACGGGTTTATGTTGGTTTTAATTATACTGAGCAATTTACTTATTTTAATTTATCATTATCTTTGACTATGTCAATTTTACTGTATGAGTTGCCTGTTTCAGCTCCGCTCCGCTTGCCGACAACCCCCATTCCATGCTACAACCCTCCCCATGCTGCAACTTATCAATCTAACCAAAGACTTCGCCGGCACTCCACTCTTCAACAACATTTCCTGGCACCTTAAAAAGGGTGAACGGGTGGCGCTGGTCGGTGAAAACGGCGCCGGCAAATCCACGCTGATGAAGATCATCGCCGGACTGAGCGAGCCGACTTCGGGCGAGATCCAGTTTGCCCGTGGGGCCAAGGCCGCCTATCTGCCCCAGGACGGTATCGTCACCACCGGCCGAACGCTTTTCCACGAGGCACAGGCCGCGCTGGGAGAACTACTGGCCATGGAGGAGGAACTGCACCGCCTGGGACAGGATCTGGAGCGGATGCCCCACGATTCGCCCGAGCACGATCAACTGCTGCACCGCTACGGCGAACTGCAGGAGCAGTTCCGCCATCGCGGCGGCTATACGATGGAGGCCGAGATCGGATCGGTGCTTAAAGGGCTGGGCTTCTCGCAGGACGACTGGCAGCGCGACTGCGGCGAATTCTCCGGCGGCTGGCAGATGCGCATCGCCCTGGCGCGGCTGCTGCTGCAGAAGCCGGACGTGCTGCTGCTGGATGAACCGACCAACCACCTGGATCTGGAAGCCCGCAACTGGCTGGAGGAGTACCTCTGCAACTATCCCGGTTCGGTGATCATGGTTTCCCACGACCGTTTCTTCATGGACAGCGTCTGCAGCCGCATCGCCGAGGTCTGGAATCATACCCTGTCCGACTACCATTGCAGCTACTCCAGTTATCTGACCCAGCGGGTAGAGCGCGTTGCCGCCCTGCGGGATGCCAAGCGCCGCCAGGATGAAGAGGTTGCAAAGACCGAGGCTTTCATCAGCCGTTTCCGCTACCAGGCCAACAAGGCCTCGCTGGTGCAGTCGCGCATCAAACAGCTGGAAAAGGTCGAGCGCATCGTGCTTCCGCCCGAACGCAAACGGATCCGCTTCCAGTTCCCGGAAGCCCCCAAGAGCGGCAAGACCGTCATGGAGCTGAAGGGGCTGACCCGCTCCTTCGGCGATCACACCGTGCTGGACCGGATCGATCTGACGATTGAAAAGGGGGAGCGCATCGCCTTGGTGGGGCATAACGGCGCCGGCAAGTCGACGCTGATGGCGGTGCTGGCCGGGGGCGAATTCCAGGGGGGCGAGCGGATCATCGGACATAACGTCAGCATGGATTACTTCGCCCAGGATCAGGCCAATGTGCTGGACCAGAGCCGGACGGCCTACGACGAGCTGTACGCCGACGCTCCCTATGCGATGGTGCCAAAACTGCGCGACATCCTGGGGGCCTTCCTCTTTTCGGGTGACGACATCCACAAGAAGGTCGGCGTGCTCTCGGGCGGCGAGCGCAACCGCCTGGCGCTGGCCAAGATGCTGCTGCGCTCTTCCAACCTGCTGCTGATGGACGAACCGACCAACCACCTGGACCTGTACAGCAAGGAAGTGCTGCTGGATGCGCTGAAGGGTTTCGAGGGCACGGTGGTTTTCGTCTCCCACGACCGCTACTTTGTCAACGCCCTGGCCACGCGCATTGTGGAAGTCGGGGAGGGGGGAGTGGAGAGTTATTTCGGAGATTACGAATATTATCTGGGGAAAAAGGGTGAAGTTTCTGCCGGCGGCGCTGCCAAAGCGCCCGTTTCCGCACCTTCAGGGAGCATGGCGGATGATTCGTCCGTTTCCCTGCCCCCCCTGAAAAAAGAAGAACGGCTGCGTGACCGCGAAGAGGAGAAACGCCGCAAACGCGAGGATCAGTCCCGTCAGAAGCGGCTCGGGGAGCTGGAATCGCAGATTGCGGCGGTTGAACTGGAACTGGCCGAGTTGGAGGATGAAATGAATGCGCCCGGCTTCTTCGATGACCCCGAGCGCGGCCAGCAGGGGGGCGAGAGCCACGCGGCGCTGAATGCGAAGCTGGAGGAGTTGTACAGCGAGTGGGAAGGGTTGTCCGGGTAAGTTGTTTGCCTGGTTGTCACGAGCCGATCTCGTACTGGCAGACCTTGGCGTACAGCGATGATTTGCTGATGCCGAGCCGGGCGGCGGCGGCCTGTTTGTCACCCTTTTCCTCGCGGATGGCGGAGCGGATCGCCTCTTCCTCGGCCAGCTGGGTGATGAACTTGAGGCTGCGATGGATTTCGGTTGCCGATGACCGGCCCACCCCCTTGACCAGCGCGCTGGGGATATCCTGCTTTGAGATGGTATTGCCGGTTTTTACATAGAGGGCCTGTTCCAGGACATTACGCAGCTCGCGCACATTGCCGGGCCAGTCGCACCCCTTGAGAATCTCCATCACGTCCGGATCGACTCCATCCACCGGGATGCCGGTCTCCTTTTCCAGCTGTCTCAGATGGAACTGGATCAGCAGCGGAATGTCGTCGCGGCGGCTGCGCAGCGGCGGGATCTCCAGCATGACCACATTCAGCCGGTAATACAGATCGTGGCGGAACAGGCCCTCTTTGACCATCGACTCCAGATCACGGTTGGAGGCGGCGATGATCCGCACATCCACCAGCTGGGGCTGCTCCGAGCCGACCGGTTCGATCTCCTTTTCCTGCAGCACCCGCAGCAGCTTGACCTGCATCGTCAGCGGCAGTTCGCTGATCTCGTCCAGAAAGATCGTCCCCTTGTCGGCCAGGGCAAACTTCCCTTTTTTCCCCTTCTTCTGCGCCCCGGTAAAGGCTCCCTCGCGATAACCGAACAGCTCCGATTCGAAGAGAGTTTCCGGAATGGCGGCACAGTTGACCTTGATGAAAGGACCCAGGGCGCGTTGACTCTGATTGTGAATGGCATGGGCAAACAGCTCCTTGCCGGTTCTGCTCTCCCCCTTCAGCAGTACCGTGGTGGTGCTGAAGGCCACCCTTCGGCCCAGATCCTTGACCCATTCCAGCTCCCTGCTGGTGCCGACGATGTGATCGAAGGAATACCTGGCGCTCAAGTGTTTGCTGAGCTCGCTCTTATAGAATTCCAGTTCGGTCTTGAGCTTTTTGAAGTTCTCGGTGAAGGTAAACAGGTCTTCGATGTTCTGGAACATGATCTTGCCGACCACCGCTACGACCTTACCGTTTTCGAAGATCGGAATGCGGCTGCAGATCATTTCATGTCCCTTGATCTTCTGCAGCTGGGCGATTTCGGCCACCCCGCTTTTGCCGACCAGGTGCATGCGGGTGTTTTCGATCACTTCGGTGACATGTCTGCCGATCAGGTTCTCGATGCCGGTCTCCAGGAAACGGGCATAGGCTTCGTTGACCTTGAGGATGTAACCATCGGCATCGGTGATCAGGAGCCCTTCGTAGGCGTGTCCCAGGGCCTCCTCCAGCATGGTCTGCCCCTTCTCGGCCTGTTCCGCCCGCCTGGAGAGCGACAGCAACAGGTTATGGACCCAACCGCTCTTATGTATGATCATCAGCGACCTCCGGACAAGCTCGTTTATGCAGGTACGGAACGGTGCGTACCTTATTTATAACAATTTATACACGGTTATACTTGATACGGGATATAAATGGTTATAAGTTTCAGCAGCGTACCAGATACGGGCCGTGATCGTTTTGTGCGGATTGTGCTGGATGAGCTTGACAGCCTCTACGAGGAAAATGCCCTCCGCTTCGGGCTTCGTGTAACGTCCTTCGCTCTACCATGAAGATCAAATCCGTTTGTCCCGAGTACCTCCCGAGTGCCTGCTGAAACTTTCCCCAATCCAGTCCGGGACGATT
>JACMKN010000031.1 GCA_014380135.1 Deltaproteobacteria bacterium | reverse complement strand
TTCAGGCGCAGAGCGGCCTTCTTGCTGATTGAAACTCCCAGCATGTGAGTCATTTCTTCCACCAGCTGATTGAGGTCGATGGTCTCGACCACGAACTTGCCCTTGCCCGAATAGGCCAGCATCTGTTTGGCCAGCTCGGTGGCCCGTGCCGCAGCCTGCACAACCCGCTGCAGATTCTCCACCGCCGGCGATTCGGGGCTCAGCCTCTTCAGGGCCAGATCGGTGTTGCCGATGATCGCCATCAGGATATTGTTGAAGTCGTGGGCAATGCCGCCCGCAAGGACACCCAGGCTTTCCAGCTTTTGAGTATGCAGCAGTTGGCGCTCCATGGCGCTGCGCTCTTCTTCCATCTTCTTGCGGAGCGTGATGTCCTGGATCTGTGAAATGAAATAGTCCGGCTCCCCGGCGGCATTGCGTACCAGCGAGCTGGCAACCTGCCCCCAGACCAGATGTCCGTCCTTGTGGCAATAGCGCTTTTCAAAAGAGGAGCTGCTGTCCGAGGATGAGAGCGCTTTTTCCACGAACTCGGTACTCATATCCCTGTCTTCGGGGACAGCCAGTGAATTGACCGTCATATGCTCCAGCTCGTCCTTGTTGTAGCCCATGATTTCCGCCATCTTGCTGTTAACGCGCATCAGGTTGCCGGCCATGTCCACCAGGCACATGCCGGTATTGGCGTTTTCAAAGGCCAGCCGGAACTTTTGCTCGCTTTCATGCAGTATGGCCTGACTCTCCTGCAGCTCGCGGGTGCGGGACGCGACCTCCTGGCGCAGCACGATCGGCTGCCGCAGCAGTACGTGAATGATAAAAGCGCTCATCAGGCTGATGAACAGCCCCAGCGATGCGCCAAAAGCAACTGACGAAAAGGTGTGCCAGCCGGAGACCGGCGTTACAGCCAGAATCCACTCACCATTTGGAAGCGACAGGGGGATTTCAACGGGACTGTCCAGACCGGATTTCAGCGATGCAGCAATAATCTGTTTCTTTCCGCTGTCGGGATGAGTTCTCCAGAGTTCGTAGTCATAGCCGCTTTTCACGATGTCCGGCAAGCCGGCCGCCTCAAGAATTTCCGGGAAATTGATCAGTACAACGGTAAATCCCCAGAAGTGCCTTTCTCCAGCGCTGTTTGTCAGGAAAACCGGCATCCGCCCGACCGCGCCAAGTCCTCCCTGAACAAGTTTGAAGGGTCCCGCCAGAGTAAGCTTTTCCGTGGAGCGGGCCAGGAAGGCCTCCTTGTTGCGGGCCGGATCCTTGAGCAGATCATGACCGATCGCTTTTTCATTCCCAGCCAGAGGCACGATCTTTTTGATGATTCCGTCGGGAGCCAGCTGCAAGGCTCCGACGCCCGGATACAGACGGAGCATTTCAGTTGCAACTCTCTCGAAATAGGTCACTTCTCCATTGCCCTGGCTTACCAGGGCCGACAGGGCATAGGTGGCCGAGAGGGCCTGATTGATGTTTGTGGAGAGTGTGCGCAGGTGGGTTTGGGCAAGATTGGCGGCCTGGCTGCGTTTCCCGGCAAGGGACTGCCGTTCGAAAATCAGTATGGCTGCGCCGCAGCAGGCTGCCGTAACGAGGAAAACCAGCAGGGTTATCAGCCAGAGCCGTTTTCCGGTCGTCAGATCTATTGCAGGGCCGGCGCCTTGCTGGATGTTCATGTGGTATGCTCCCTTGAAGCGGACTCCGTACGAGATGAATGTATAACAGGAACTATTAGCAGTTCACAATAGGTAATGTCCTGAACCGGAGCTGGCCATTCAGCGCCGTATGAAGTGGGACGGCCTCGGATGCGTCCATCGGCAGCAATGGCATGATAATGCAGCTTGACAGTCTCGCAGCCGGAACTATACATTCACCGGCATGAACAAACGCCTGTCGATCTTCATAGTATGCCTGCTGCTGTTTTCCGCGCTGCTCACGGCATACCATCACCACGACGGCGGCCAGGACCATCCGGACTGTTCCATTTGTGCGGTTGCACATCACCATACCTCTGCACTCCCGTCCCATCAAGAATTCATTCCACCAGCGCAGCTCGGCACTAACGTCGAGTTTCCCCCCTGCAGACAACATTTCATTTCCATCACCCGCTTTTCATTCCACAGCCGTGCACCACCCGTCTGACCTCCTCCAAAGAATTCAAAAAAACAAAACTATCTCGCTTTGAAGCGACACAGGAGGAGTGCATGCGCACGCTTACCATTGCTGCGGCCGTCGCTATGGCCGTTTGCTCAATTTTTTCCTTTGCTCATGCCGAGGATGACCTGGATTCACGCCTGAACAAGCTGGATTCTGAACTAGGCAAACAATCCGAGACCATCCGCGAACAACAGAAGACCATCGATGACCTGAAGGAACGCCTCAACGGACAAAACACGGGCGAAAGCCAGACGTCTGAAGATAATGCAGGCAAGTTGACCGGCCTGTTCGGCGGCTCGCTGATGACCAACCCCTATATCTCGCTGGTGCTGGACGCCAAGGGCTACGTCTCCAACCTCAAGAACAGCGCGCTGGATAGCCGCGGCGTGCCCGGTTTCACCACCGAGGGCCGCGGCCTGCGCAACGGCTTCAATGTCGATGCCGCCGAACTGCTCATCTTCGCCCCGGTGGACCCCTATTTCAACCTGTATGTCAATATTCCCGTCAACCAGGACGGCGCCGAACTGGAAGAGGCCTACTTCGTAACCACCTCCCTGCCGGAGGGGTTCCAGGTTAAGGGGGGACGCTTCAAGAGCAACACCAGTCGCCTCAACTCACAACACCCCCATGCTTGGGACTTTGCCGATATCCCGCTCCCCTACAGGGCCTTTCTTGATTCCGAGGGGAGCGGCGGCGAGAACGGTATCCAGCTCACTTGGCTGCCGCCACTGCCGGTCTACACCCTGCTGGGACTGGAGGCCTTCCAAGGCGACAATCCCCTGCTCTTCGGCAACGACCCCAACTGGGGACCCCATGCCTTCTCTGCTTTCGCAAAAATGTCGTTTGATACCTCCGATAACTCCTCCCTGCTTGTTGGCCCTTGGGTCATGTTCGGCAGCACGAACAGCACCAGCATCCTGCCTGCCGATGACACCGCCGGCAACACACTCAATCTGCGCGGCGACAGTGCCCTCTACGGCATGGAGGCGGTCTGGAAGTGGAAAGAGGGCATACAGAGCGTGACCCTGCAGGGCGAATACCTCTACCTGGTGCAGAACGGCGACCTGACCGCAAGCGACCCCGGCGGTACCCCCGTCTCCGCTGATCACTTAAAGCGCCATCAGGACGGGGCTTATATACAAGCACTGTATCGTTACGGCCGCTGGCGGGTGGGTGCGCGCTACGACCGGCTGGAGATTTTCGACAACACCTTCGATGTGGGCGGCGTACAGCAGTCATTCGGCGGCAAACCGTGGCGGGCAACCGGCAGTCTGGAGTTCATCCCTACCGAATTCAGCATGATCCGCGCCCAGTTCAGCCATGACCGCTCGGCCCGTGACGGCCGGGTAAATAACGAGGGAATTTTACAGTTCGTATTCACCATCGGCGCTCACCCCGCCCACACATTTTAGACGCAACGTCACATTTGAGCGCTAACGGCGTTGACTCGTCAGAGACTTCTTCAACGTACCGAAGGGTACGCCTCGGTCGCCTCTTCCTCGTCGCCTGGTTATCATCTCAAATCTGTCGTTGCTTAAAGGAGAAACTAATATGCGAAAAACCTTATTAACTGTATGTATCTCGCTTTATCTGGTCAGTCCGGCCTTTGCAGGCATTAACGTCGTCGCCACTCTCCCCTGGATCGGATCTCTGGCCAAAGAGATCGGCAGAGACAAAGTCTCCGTGACCACACTGGTGAAGCCGAGCCAGGACCCTCACTATGTCGAGGCCAAACCGAGCATGATTTTGGCCGGACGCAAGGCCGACATCACCATGTACAACGGTCTCGATCTGGAAATCGGGTATTTGCCGCGGATCATGGAATCATCCAAGAATCCCCGCATCTTGCCGGGCAGGCCCGGAAACTTCGACTGCTCGAAGTTTATATCCGTGATTGAAAAGCAGGCGAACGTCGAGCGTAGCATGGGCGATGTTCACCCGCTGGGTAATCCCCATTATCATTATTCCGCTGCCAACATCATCCGCGTCGCAGAGGGGATGGCCAATGCCCTGGCAGAGCTTGACCGGGCCAATGCCAATGTTTACCGGACCAACTTCAAGGGGTTTGCAGCCAGATTCCATGAAAAGCAGAAACAGTGGAAAACACTCAACCTGAAAGGGAAAAAATATGTCGCCTATCACAAGCTGTTCGCCTATCTGGCGAGCGACTACGGCTTCCAGGTCATCGGCTATATGGAGCCAAAGCCAGGCATTCCACCATCGGCGGCCCATATCGAGAAGCTGATCGAGGAGATGAAGCGCAACAGGTCGGACGGCATCCTGGTCACCTCTTCCCATGGCCTGAAAGAGGCGGAATTCCTGGGGGCCAAGACCGGCGTGAAGGTCATCGTTCTGCCACAGGATGTGGGTGCCATGCCGGGAAGCGACGACTGGTTCGCCTTCATGGACAAGGTTATGGCGACGCTACGATAAGGACTTCATTCACGCAGATCTCCGAGGTTTGACCCAAAAAACGGGCCTAAACGGAAACCTCGGAGGTCTTTATAAAACGGTTCAATTCCCTTCCGGAACAAAGGAAAAATCTATGGAAGCCCTCTCGTTTTTAATCTGGCCGTTCCTGGCCTGCCTGCTGCTGATCGTCATCCACGCCTACTTCGGCATTCACATTCTGCAGCGGGGGATTATCTTCGTTGACCTGGCCCTGGCGCAGTTCATCGGTATCGGCATTGCGCTTTCGTTCATCTTCGGCGAGGAGAAGGTCTTCTATCTGTCTCTGGCCTTCGCCTTTCTGGGGGCCTTTATTCTGTCGCTCTCCAAGTATGCTGCCCGCCAGGTAAATATCGAGGCTTTCATCGGGGTGCTCTACATCTTCTCATTATCGGCCAGCATCCTGATACTGGACAAAAGCCCCCACGGCCTGGAAGAATTCAAGACCCTTCTGAACGGCAACATCCTCTGGGTAACCCCTCAGCAACTGCTTTCAACCCTTGCTGTTTATGGGGGCGTCGGCCTCTTCCACCTGCTTTTTCGCAGGCAGTTCTTTGCCCTGACCTTCGAAGGGAAGGGTGGAATCGTCTGGGAATTCCTGTTCTATGTCAGCTTTGCCCTGGTACTGATCAAATCGGTGTTGATGGCGGGAATTCTTCAGGTCTTCGCGTTTCTGGTCATCCCCGCCCTGATCGGCAGGCTGTTTTTCCAGGAGTCGCTCAGGGTGCTTATGATCGGCTGGCTGGTCGGGGTTGTGGTCAGTATGGGAGGGATGTTTCTGTCGTTCAAGCTTGATATCCCTACGGCGCCGGTCATCGTGGCCGGGCTGGCATTGATCTTTTTCGTGTTGCTGATCGGCAGAATCATCTGGCCGAAACGGGCGGATTGTAGCCGCCAGACATGAGAACAGCCATTTTCGGGTGGTGTTGATAGAAACGGGCTGTTGCAAACCCGTTCCTGTCGAGATCATCCGCCAAGCACGATCAGCACAATCTTGATACATTCTTGACCTTACAAGCCCCGATCTTGACACCCAATTTATCTCCTGCCTGCTACCCTTGACTCATCAAAGACACTCTGATGACCGGGAGCGCAATCATGAACACCCATGAATGGCTGCAAACAATAATTTTCTTCGTGGTCCTGCTGGCCCTGACAAAACCGATGGGTCTCTTCATGGCCCAGGTTTACCAGGGTCAGCGCAGCTTTCTGTCACCGCTCCTGGCCCCCTGCGAAAGGCTGATCTACCGCATCTGCGGGGTGCAGCCGGAAGATGAAATGGAGTGGCGCCGCTATGCCCGGTCCATGCTGCTCTTCAATCTGGCGCTGTTTGCAGCGCTCTTCTCAATGCTGCTGCTGCAGCACCTGCTGCCGCTCAATCCGCATAAAGTGCCCCCCTTCAGCTGGCAGCTGGCGCTCAACACGGCGGTCAGTTTCGTGACCAACACCAACTGGCAGGCTTATTCGGGTGAACAGGCGGCCAGCTACTTCACCCAGATGGCGGGGCTGACGGTGCACAACTTCGTCTCGGCCGCCACCGGCATGGCCATCGTGATCGCCCTGATGCGCGGCTTTGTCCGTCGCCGGACATCCGCCATCGGCAATTTCTGGGTCGATCTGACGCGCGGCACGCTCTACATCCTGCTGCCGCTTTCCCTGCTTGCCGCCCTGCTGCTGGTCTCCCAGGGGGTGATCCAGAACTTCGCACCCTACAAAAGCGTAGCGCTGCTGCAGGCGACCACTGCAGTCAGGGAAGTCACCCTCCCGATGGGGCCGGTGGCCTCCCAGGAGGCCATCAAGGAGCTGGGCACCAACGGCGGCGGATTCTTCAACGCCAATTCGGCCCATCCCTTCGAGAACCCCACCCCCCTCTCCAACTTCGTGGAGATGCTGCTGATACTGCTGATACCGGCCGGGTTGACCCATACCTTCGGCCTGATGGTGGGCAATAGCCGTCAGGGGTGGGGATTGCTGGCAGCCATGTTTTTCCTGCTGGTGGTGGCATTCGGCTGCTTGCAATGGGCCGAAGCCGGCGGCAATCCGCTGCTGTCCAGGCTGGGCGTGAGCGGCGTCAATATGGAAGGGAAGGAGCTGCGCTTCGGCCTGGCCGGCAGCAGCCTGTTCAGCGTGGCCACCACCGGCACCTCTGCCGGCGCGGTCAACAGCATGCATGACTCCCTGACTCCTCTTGGCGGGATGATACCGCTCGCCCTGATCCTGACTGGCGAGGTGGTCTTCGGCGGGGTTGGCTCCGGTCTCTACACCATGCTGGCCTTCGCCATCATCGCGGTCTTCGTGTCCGGGCTGATGATCGGCCGCACCCCGGAATATCTGGGCAAGAAGATCGAGGTAGCCGAGATGTGGATGTCGATCCTGGTCATCCTTACGGCCGGGGTCACGGTGCTGATCCTGTCGGGCATCGCCATGATCACGCCCTCTGCAGTGGCATCCATGTCAAACCCCGGCGCCCACGGCCTGACGGAGGTGCTCTATGCCTTTGCCTCCATGTCCAACAACAACGGCAGCGCCATGGCCGGACTGAACGCCAATGTCACCTTCTACAACCTGCTGGGCGCATTGGCCATGCTGCTGGGGCGTTACGTCCCGGCCGTGGCGGTACTGGCCATGGCCGGGACGCTGGCCGGGAAGAAGTACGTGCCACCCAGTCTGGGTACCCTGCCGACCGACCGGGCCCCCTTCGTGATCTGGCTGGTGCTGGTGATCATCATCATCGGGGTGCTGACCTTCTTCCCGGCCCTGGCCCTGGGGCCGGTGGTGGAACATCTGATGATGACGTAGGGGCGAATCTTGTATTCGCCCTGATGAAATTGCCATCTACGCCAAAGTCAAAGTCGGGCGATCACAAGGATCGCCCCTACGGAGAACGCAAAATGTCCAAACATATCCAACAACCGCAATCGGCCTTCGATAAAGAGCTTCTGAAAGGCGCCCTGCTGGACTCTCTCAGGAAACTGGATCCCCGCACTCTCTGGCGCAACCCGGTCATGTTGTGTGTCGAAATTGCCAGCATCATCACGCTGGTGACCTTTGCCATGTCGCTGACCGGTGCCAACCGGGAACCGGCCTGGTTCACCGGCAGTGTCTCGCTCTGGCTCTGGTTGACGGTCATTTTCTCGACCTTTGCCGAGGCCCTGGCCGAGGGGCGCGGCAAGGCCCGCGCCGCCAGTCTGAGAAAGAGTCGCAGCGATGTGACTGCCAAGCTGCTGGAAAAACCCGAATTCGGCGGCAGCTTCACCACTATCGACGCCAGTCGGCTGCAAAAGGGGAACCTGATCCTGGTCGAGGCGGGTGAGACCATCGCCGGCGACGGCGATGTGGTGGCCGGCGCGGCCCTGGTCAACGAGTCGGCTGTGACCGGCGAGTCGGCCCCGGTGATCCGCGAATCGGGCGGTGACCGCAGCGCCGTTACCGGCGGTACGCTGGTCATTGCCAACAGCATCATCATCAGGATCACCGCCAATCCGGGCGAGACCTTCCTGGATCGCATGATCGGCCTGATCGAGGGGGCCAAGCGGCGCAAGACCCCCAACGAGGTCGCCCTGGAGGTGCTGCTGATCGCCCTGACCCTGGTCTTTCTGCTGGTCTGCGCCAACATCAGCCCGCTCTCGATCTATAGCGTCAAGGCCGCCGGACAGGGCACGCCGGTCTCGCTGACGGTTTTGGTGGCGCTGTTCGTCTGTCTGGCTCCCACCACCATCGCGGCGCTGTTGCCGGCCATCGGCATCGCCGGTATGGACCGCCTGTTCCAGAAGAACGTCATCGCCCTTTCCGGCCGGGCCATCGAGGCGGCCGGCGACGTCAACGTGCTGCTGCTGGACAAGACCGGCACCATCACCCACGGCAACCGCGAGGCGGTGGCCTTTGTCCCGGTGGGCGGACATAACGAGCAGGAGCTGGCCGAGGCGGCCCTGTTGGCGTCCCTGGCCGACGAGACCCCGGAAGGGCGCAGCGTGGTGCTGTTGGCCAAACAGAAGTACGGCCTGAACCGGGAGACGCCGGCGGAGGCCGAGGTAGTGGAGTTCAGCGCCGACACGCGCCTCTCAGGCATCAACCTGTCCGGTAAACAGTACCGCAAGGGTGCCTCCGACTCAACCATCGCTTTCGTCAGGAAGCTGGGCGCTGCAGCCATCCCCGGCGACCTGGCCGGCGTGGTTGACAGGATTGCCAGGGGCGGGGCCACGCCGCTGGTGGTCTGCCGCGATACCGAGATCCTGGGGGTGATCAACCTGAAGGACATCGTCAAGGCCGGCATTCAGGAGCGCTTCCTGCAGCTGCGCAGCATGGGCATCAAAACGGTCATGATCACCGGCGACAACCCGCTGACCGCCGCGGCCATCGCCGCCGAGGCCCAGGTGGATGACTTCCTGGCCCAGGCCAAGCCCGAGGAGAAACTGCGTCTGATCCGCGAGTACCAGGAGCAGGGTTTCATGGTGGCCATGACCGGCGACGGTACCAACGACGCCCCGGCCCTGGCCCAGGCCGATGTGGCGGTGGCCATGAACACCGGCACCCAGCCGGCCCGCGAGGCGGCCAACATCATCGATCTGGACAGCAACCCGACCAAGCTGCTGGATATCGTCGAGGTGGGCAAGCAGATTCTGATGACCCGCGGCAACCTGACCACCTTCAGCATTTCCAACGACATCGCCAAGTATTTCGCCATCATCCCGGCGGCCCTGCTTTCGATCTATCCCCAGTTGGGAGTGCTGAACGTGATGGGGCTGTCCAGCCCCTACAGCGCCATCCTGTCGGCGGTGATCTTCAATGCCATCATCATCCCGCTGCTGGTGCCGCTGGCCCTGAAGGGAACCAGATTCCGTCCCATGCCGGCCGAGAAGTTGCTGATCCATAACCTGCTGATCTATGGGGTAGGGGGCATGGTTGTGCCGTTTGTGGGGATCAAGGCCATTGATATAGTGGTGGGGTTGATGGTGTAGTTAAATCCGACTGATCCGACTGATCCGACCGATCAGTCGGATCAGTCGGATGAAAAACTAGG
>JACMKN010000223.1 GCA_014380135.1 Deltaproteobacteria bacterium | reverse complement strand
GCGATTTTCTTGATCGCCTCGGCCATGACATCCGCCCCTTTGGCCAGTACGAGCGGGGCGATCATTTTCTGACGGTCGTACTTGAGGGCAATTGCGTAGTGGGTCGGGTTCGTGATGACCACATCCGCCATCGGAATGATCTTGACCATTCTTCGGCGCGCCATCTGGAACTGCATCTTCTTGATCTTGCCCTTAATCTCCGGGTTCCCTTCCGACTCCTTGCTCTCGTCCTTGACCTCCTGTTTGGTCATCTTGAGATTTTCGATATAGCGCCACTTGACGTACAGCATATCCAGAACACCCAGGATAATCATGATGCCGCAGGTATGGGTGACGATCTTGAACGCGATGTGGCCGACAAAACTGAATATGGTTTCGATGTCGGCTTCCGCCAAAAAGGTTATGTTCTGCATCTCATCTTGAATCACCCGGTACGCAATCCAGCCGACCACCACCAGCTTGAGAAGCGATTTAAGCATCTCAACCAGAGCATCCTTGTTGAATAGACGCCCGAAGCCTGTCAACGGACTGATCTTGGTAAAATCAACCGTCAGCCGCGACATCCGGAATTCAAGTTTACCGTTGTCCTGGATGACGCTGGAAAGCACCGAGGTTGCAATAATAGTGATAATCAACGGGGCCAGCAACAAGACTACAGTTCCAAACTGCTTGAGCAGCAGAGTATGCAGATTCGCCTCACTCAACTGGAAACTGCCCATGGTGGAGAGAATTTTAACCGTACTCTGTTTGAGGCCGTCCATCATGAAACTGCCGAAGATATAGAGAGTGACGATCCCCACCAGCAGGGTCAGCGATGAAGTCAGCATCTGACTCATCGGCGGCGGCCCTTTTTCCCGGGACTTGTCTAGTTTTTTGGCGGTGGGTTGTTCTGTTTTGGAGTGTTTGTCTACATCTTCACCCGTAGGTCATCCCCCCTTTGCCATGAGCCGGAAGAGCGCATCGATCTGCCCTTTGAGATGACCGAACGAGACCTCCAGAACATGGAAGAAGATTGTCAGCGTCATGCCCAATATGATCAGCCCCAGCCCAATATTGAGCGGCATGCTGATCATGAAAATGTTCATCTGTGGAAAGGCGCGGGCCATTATACCAAGCGCAACCGTTGTCAGCAGCAGGGCCACCATGACCGGAGCGGCCAGACGGATTCCTATTATAAAAATATCTGCCGTGCACTGGACAAGAAAGTTTATCAGTTCGCCATTCAGATGCCAGCCACCCAGCGGAATGACCTTGAAGCTGTCGATTATGGCACGAATAAAGAGGTGGTGGATATTGAGAGACAGAAACATCAACGTCGCAAAAAGGGTTTGGATGACCGACATGATCTGGATTTGGATGCCTTGGGAGGGATCGATGATCGAAGAAATTGTAAGACCCATCTGCATGCCGATAATCTGGCCGCTGAACTCTACAGCGGCAAAAATTATCTGTGTGATAAAGGCCAGGGTCAAGCCGATCATCAACTCGCTTAACGCCAACAGAGCAAGGCTGAAGGCATCCGACGGCACCTGCGGCATTGAAACCGATAATGTCGGAAAACAGACCAGGGTGATCATTAATACAGTCACCAACTTGATTCGTATCGGCAGACGCCGTCCGCCAAAAACCGGCAGGGCGGCAAAAATGCCTGCTACGCGACTTAATACCAGCATGAAAAAGATGACTTCACGGGGAGACGGGAAGGGGAGCAGCGGAAACATGGGGGGCTAACGCCTCATAAGGGCAATAAAGGAATAAATTTCACGGGTGAAGTCACCCATATAGCTCATCATCCACGGGAAAAAGATGATCATGGCAACCATGACGGCTACAATCTTGGGCGCGAAGGCCAAAGTAGCCTCATTGATAGAAGTAACCGCCTGGAAGACACTGATGATAAGACCTACTACGAGACTGGCCAACAGTAGGGGAGCAGCCAGGAGCAGAGTGGCTTCAAAAGTGCGGCGGGCAAGCTGAACGACTAATTCGGGTGTCATTGTGTACCTCAGGTTAAGGCCGAGTTTTTCACCCTTACCTGTCCTTTGTCAGCTTTATTCTATTCAAAACTTTTGACCAATGAGCCTATTACCAGTCCCCAGCCATCGACAAGAGTGAAGAGCAAAACTTTGAACGGCAACGAAATCATGACGGGCGGAAGCATCATCATGCCCATCGACATCAGAACCGATGCCACAACCATATCAACCACAATGAACGGGATATAAATTAAAAAGCCGATCTGAAAGGCGGTGCGCAATTCGGATATCATAAAAGCGGGAATAATTGTCAAGGTAGGAATTTCCTCGGCATTTTTAGGCCTGGGCAGTTTGGAAAGGTTCACAAACAGTGCCAGATCTTTTTCTCTGGTTTGGGCGAGCATGAATTTTCTAATCGGCTTGACGGCCCGCTCCATGGCCTGTTCCTGGCTGATCTGCTGGGCCTTCCAGGGTTGGTAGGCCTCTTTGTTGATCTGCTGCCAGACCGGCGTCATGATAAAAAAGGTAAGAAACATCGAGAGTGACAGGATAACCTGATTGGAGGGGGCCGACTGGGTGCCCATCGCTGTGCGCAGAAAGGAAAGCACGACCGATATTCGCGTGAACGAGGTGGTCATGATCAACAGTCCCGGCGCAAGAGACATAATCGTCAGCAGCAGGAAAATCTGGACCGTAACAGCCACATCACTAGGCTTGGTAGCGGTACCTACACCGATGTTCAGCGAGGGTAGCGGCAAGGGCTCGGCATAGACAAGGGTGCCGGCCAGCAGCAACAAACCGGTTAATCCGAACATGCTGGTTCGTTTTGTAAGAATCCTTGTCATCATGCGGTCTGCCTCAAACGGGCCAGTATGGCGGCAAAACCGCCCTGTTCCTGTTTTTCTTCGATGATTTCGATTTCCTCAAGCATATCTATGCACTTGATCAGGCTCAGTCGGTTATCGCTGCTTGACAGTAAAAGATATTCGCCCCCCACCTCAACCAGCAGTAATGCCTTTTTGGGACCGAAATAACGGGTTTCTACCAGGCGGATGTGTTTTGATGCCAGATGGTGGCCACCCGGCAATCCTTTCAATAATTTTCCGGAGAAGTGCCAGGTGACTAGGATCAGGCCAATGACAATCGCCAGAGCGGCAATCATCTGAAAAAAACTGGCCATAAAGCTGAATTCGTGTCCGGTACTCTCCCCGGCACACGCAATTGAAGGAAGGAAGAGAAGAAGCGCGGAGGCCGCACCTTTCATAGAATCTTCTCCACCCGCTCATTTGGGCTGACGATATCCACCAGTCGGACACCGTATTTCTCGTTGACCACGACCGCCTCTCCTCGTGCAACCAGCTTGGAGTTGACGAATATATCGAGCGGCTCTCCGGCCAGTTTACTCAATTCTACAACCGCACCCTGATTGAGCTGAAGAATATCCTTCACCAGCAGCTTGGTTCTCCCCAACTCAACCGTTACCTGCAGGGGAATATCAAGGATAAAGTCGAGATTTTTCCTGTCCAGTTCCGGCTCATTGGTTTCGGATTTGTCACTCACTACTGCCCCCTATTACTGCAAATCTTGCTAATCTGTATGGCCTTGTTACCATGCCGGATTCCTGGTATCCCAAAATACTTCGGCACTCCTTCAATCTTTACCAGCATTTCACCCGAAGAGGCCTTGTCGAGCATAAGGGTATCTCCTGGTGCCAAATCCAGCAACTCCCGCAGGGTGATGCTGGTATTTCCCATCTCGACTACCGCTTCCATCGGCGCTTCAAGAATCTCGGACGAAAGCCGGGATGACCACTGAGGATCGATGGCCATCAGGTCAAACTGCATTCCCGCCTTGAGCTTGTCCCGAATAGGCTCAATCGTCATGTAGGGAATGGCGAACATGATGTTGCCGGAGATGTCTTCAATCTGCAGTTTGAGCGACATGGTCACGATCTGATATTCAGGCGGAACAATGCTGATCAAGCGCGGGTTCATCTCCATACGCAACAGGGTCATATGAGTTGCATACAAAGGAGCCCAGGCCTTTTCCAGGTCCTGCAGAACATCACCAACGATCTTCTCCATCAGTCGCAGTTCGATGGAGGTGAACATGCGGTTGGCGGCCGGCACTTTGGAGCTTCCGGTGCCCCCCAGCAGACTGTCAATCAACGACAGCACCAGCGTGCTGTCAAAGGATACCAGTGCGGCTCCCTTGAGTGGTTCGATTTTGAAGATGCCCATGCAGACAGGCGAGGGGAGGGTTTGCAGAAAATCATCGAACTTGTAGGAGCGCGCGCCTATTTTTTTGATTTCGACCGATTTACGAAGGCGGTTGGAGAGCGTGACACGGTTGTAGCGGATAAAACTGTCATAGATTATGTCCAGGTTGGGGACAAATCCCTTGTGAGCGTCTGAATTGAAGAGATCGTATGAAGCGACACTTCCCTCGGCCTTGGCAAGTTCCTTTTCAGGTTCAATACGCCCGTCAAACACCGCATTAAGAAGTGCCTCGATTTCTGCCTTTGAAAGTATTTTCTCAGATGTGGCCACAGGAACGCCTATTGAACTACGAAATCGGTAAAATAGACTTTGGCGATCTTACCGGGCGGGATATGCTTGTTAATCGCCCCCAGGATTTCATCCTTGAGATTGTTTTTACCCTGCACATCCTGCACGTCCTGAAGGGTCTTGGCGCTTAACAACACTAATATAGCGTCGCGAATTGGCGCCAGACGCGCCTCCAGTTCACCCTTGACGGTCGGTCCAACCATGTCCAGCTCTACCTTGACCTTGAGATAGCGCAACTCCTGGCCATCGTATATGTTGACGATGAACGGCTCCAAAGGAAAAATGTTTGCAGCGGGACCACCCGCAGCGGCTCCTGCAGCTGGAGTGCCATGACCATCGGCAGGCGCAGCGCCATGTCCACCTTCAGCAACTTTGCCCTCAGTTTGTGCTGTTTCACCCTCTTTTGCCGTCTTTTTATCACCCTTACCCAGCATCGTAAAGGCGACAATACCCAGAATTATCGCCACAGCCACAGCCGCACCAATAATGATAATCATTTTTTTCTTTCCGTCGCCTTCAGCACCTGCTTCTGCCGGGGCTTGTTCTTCCTTGGCCATGTCATCCTCCACAATTGGATAATGAATTCAATGAATTAATATTCATCGCACTATGTAAAACGATTTTGCTGTTTTTGCAATCATTTAAACGACCACGGAGGCGTATCCCGAATATTAGCGATACGCCTCCGTACTTGCTACCTCTTTACAACCAAATTACCGTTTCAGATTCAAGGCTTCCTGTGTCATCTCATCCGCCGTGGTGATGGTCTTGGAGTTGGCGGAATAAGCTCTCTGGGTCAAAATCATCTTGACGAACTGGGCTGCCATGTCGACGTTACTCTGCTCCAAGGAGTTGGAGAAGATCTTGTCGGATGTCCCATTGGCAATGTTGACGGAACCGGCTGCATTGGAAAAGGCTGCTGAGGGCACACCTGAATTAGTGCCGACCAGGAAAAGCGAACCGCCAACTTTTTCCAGTCCACTTGGGTTTGGCGGATTGACGACTGCAAGCACTGCGTTGGTGTTAGCGGTAAACGCAGCGGTTCCCACAACACCCGCCGTGCTATAGAAGAAGATACCACCCAGCTTGTCCTGATAGGTAATGGCACCAGAGCTGTCGATTTTTGTAATCTGGGCAAAATCTCCGGCCGTGGGGGGAGTGATACCGCTGTCAAAAAACTTAATAGGAGCACCAGTGCTGTCCAATACCTGATAGCCGTCCGGGTTGACCAGGTTTAGGGTCTCGTCTACACTGAAAGCCCCGGCCCTTGTCAAGAAAGCCTTGTCCTGGTTAACTACGGCATTGCCGCCGGGTTTGCCGAGGGCGAAAAAACTGTTCCCCTGGAGGGCGATGTCGGTAACAGATCCCGTAGTCTCAAAAGAACCCTGGCTGAAGACGTTATCTACCTTCTGTATCTGGGTACCGCGGCCGATCTGGGAACCGTTGCCAATATTGGCGGCAAGCATGTCGGAAAACACCATGCGGCTGTCTTTAAACCCGACAGTATTGACGTTGGCAAGATTGTTGCCTATGACGTTGATGCCTTCTGCATTGGCCAAAAGACCGGATACACCTGTAAACATAGCGGATGTAATACTCATTGTGTTGCCTCCTTGTGTTTGTGTGTGAGAGTCGAGTTGCGTGAAACGCGTCAATCGGTCGGCGTTTCGGGGGCTTCCTCTCGGAGGACCAGCCCTGCTTCGTTTTAAATAATTACTGCTGAATCAATATTCGTAAAGACATTCCCCCGCATCTGTGTTTTGTCCATTGCGGTTACTACCGTGCGATTCCTGACGCTGACAACCAGCGCTGAATCTCCCATCATGACCAGAGACTCCTTGCCCCCTTTCTGTGCCACGCTGTTGACGGCCCCTTCAAGGTTTGCAAGATCTGCAGCTGAAAAGGTTATGTTGCGTGCCCGGAGTCGATCCTGGGCATGCTGTGAAAATTTGACCCCCTGAGACGGGAGCTTTTGATCCAGAACCTGTGCAAACGGCGAGTTGGAAGTCTGGCCGGATACTGGTTTCTGCTGCTGCGGACGATCAATCCTGCCCGGCTGCACCGGATTGGGAATGAAAATTGGATCTATCATTGTCTATCACACCCCCTTGACGCTGATAACATCGCTCAATGAAACAAAAGAAGCCCCGATGCTCAGTTGTGGCGTGCCGCCCGAGAGGTTGACACCATCGATCCGTCCTGTGGTGTAGGTGGTTGCCGGCAGAGAGCTGCCAGTTGCTGATGTGGCTGTGATGGCAAACCGGTATGCCCCGGCAGGAAGCAATGCTCCGCTGTTGTCGCGGCCATCCCAGGAGAAGCTGTTGTTACCGGTGCCAGTTAAACCGAGTGTTGCCGTTTTGACGGTATTACCAGCACCGTCTTTGATTGATACCTGCGCTGAAGTTGCCGGAAGCGGAAGACTGAACTCCAGAGCAGAAGGCGAACTGCCATCGAATGTTGCGATATTGCCGTTTGCCTTGACATCTTTTCCAATAAAAGAAAGTGCAGTCAGACTGATGGAACTGTTCTGTGCTGTCAGCAGGTTGTTCAGTGCTGTGCTGTTGTTGTATGACTGCTCAACCAGAGACAGCTGAGAAAGCTGATCCAGCATTGCACTGGGATCCTGCGGTTTCAAAGGATCCTGGTATTGCAGTTGGGCGATAAACAGCTTCATAAAGTCATCCTTGTTCATTCCAAGAGACTTCTTCATGGCTGCTGCCGCTGCGGTTGTATCAGTTGATGCTGTTACAGTACTAACCATTTTTTCCCACCTCGCTTTCAATAGTGGATATCGAGCGTAGAGTGCCCTTGTTGACTCTGATATGCCGTTTTGCCGGGTGGAACATCAGCCCGAGCGGTGTTATAGCCATGCGGAGTGGCCCAGTTTTGTTGCTGTTTAGCCAGTTCACGCCAGGCATTTTGGTTCTGTCCCTGGTTTCCCGAGCCTTTTCCACCTGTGGTGACATCAAAGGATTCAATCGATATATTCTGACGTGCCAATGACTCCTTGAGTGATTCGGAATGCTGCATAATTGCATCCCTTACTGCGCGATTCTCGGTTACAATCTCAACCGACAATCGTTGTCCCTGAAGATTCAGATTCATTTTCAGTTCACCCAGATTTTCCGGTGACAATGTCAACGTAATCTGCTGATTCCCCGGTTTTACTTCATGCTGGGTCAGGCGTTCCCTGACCTGATGTGCAACCTGCTCCGGAAGATCCTGTCTGGGCTGCTCCGCATTAACCTTGGAATTTTGAACTGATCCAACGGCTTGATGTTCCGGTTTGGATTGAACATGAACCATCGGTGTTGTCAACTGGTTGTCTGATGTTTGACCAGACCAGGTTTGATCCTGGCCACTATTCATTGAATCATCCGAAGTCAGCGCCGCTTCGCCGGCCGTAACAATATTCTGCTGTGAAACCATATTTTCTTTTGTAACAGACAAAGTGGAGCTCGGCCTGACATTTTCACTACGTACGTCAGGAGCAAGCTGGGCTGGCACATTACGAACCGCCTGTTGCAGCGATGCGGAACGGTTATCCGCTGTTCCCTTAACCAAATTGATTGTTTCAGGTTGCAACACCGGGGTTCCTGTTGCCGTTCCTGCCATGGCAATTTCAGGCTGTTTTTTCTGGTTTAAGTCAGCTTCCGGATTTTCTGACATTACTGCAGCCGGTGTTCTGCTGGCCTCCGGACGTTCTGCTGATAGAGGTAAAGATCCGTCAGCAGGTTGGGGAACCTCTCTGCCAGATGCCGGGTTGATAATCGGGTCTGACTGAAGGACCTGTTGCTGTTCAGAAACATGAATTACTTTAATTTCTGCTATCGATTGTGGAGTAATCGGCTGTGGCATTGATTGTACCGGTTCGACAACCTGAGTCTTTGGTGCAGTTGCCGATGGAACAGATGGTTGCTCAGCTTTGGGGGCTGCTGATACGTTCTGTACCGTGTCAACCTCATGACTGAACTGGATGTTGACGGCCGGTATTCTTCCGGTCTGTTGCAGAGGCGATGACTGGTCTGGTTCGGATGCCTCCACGGTTTTTAGCAGAACTTGCTGGATCGGTTCTGCAGACTGTTTAAGCTCCGGTTTCGGATTTATTGCTGATGCCGAAACCGTTGTTGGTTGTGACAGTACGGGTGTTTCGACAACTTCTGTCGCTGCTTCAACAGTTGCTGGTGTTGCCGGTTGTGATAACTGCTGTTCAGGACGTACAACTGGTGATGGTAAAGATCCATCAGCAGATTGGAAAGCCTCTCTGCCATACGCCATGTTGATGACCGGCGCTGCTGGTACGTTCTCTACGGAGTCAGCTTCATGACTGGGTGTGGTGTTGGCAATCGGCATTCTTGCCGGTTGTGCATAAGCCTCCAAAACCATCTGTGCCACGGCAGTATTCATCTCCAAATTACTCAGAATTCCACCAGTAAAAGAGTCTTCGTCTGACACATCGTCAGATTCTGCTTCTGGTGCAGCCACTTCATCCTGTACCTGAGATATTTTTGGAAATTGGTGTGCCTCGGCCTGCAAAGTGCCCAGGAGTTCTGAAGCCGTACTCAAGGCGGGAAACTCCGTAGGCAACCCCGATTTCTCTGACAGAGAAGAAACTCCTGCCGGATCAGCATCAACGGCAGTCATAGCCTTTGCCTGCACTTCAATCACACCCAACAGGTCGGCAAAACCCACATCAACCTGTTTCTGTTCCCCATTCTGAGTCACACCTATCAAAATAGCATCAGGAAGAACAGGCTTTGTCGAGCTTTGCATCATACTCATAACTATCTGTCCTGTATTCATTAGTTTTTCACCTCCTTTCTGTATGAATTTTTTATGGGTTGGACAGTACTGTTGTCCAT
>JACMKN010000030.1 GCA_014380135.1 Deltaproteobacteria bacterium | reverse complement strand
GTTCCCTGGGAACACTCGGGCTGATAGGGTGTGTAGGCTGTGTAGAACTCGGCCCGGCCGGACAGGTGATCGATGGCGGCCGGAATGACATGGTCATAGTAGCCGCCGCCCACGAAGGCCAGCATATCGCCGCTGTTATCGGCGGCGATGGACTTCATCCGGTCGAATGTTTCGAACTCGGACAGGCCGGGGGGGATATTGAAGGTCTTGGCCCGCAGTTCGGCCGGAATCGGCGAGAACAGCTCTTCGACGCTGGCAACCCCGATAACGGAGAGCATCGCGGATATCTCCTGCGGCGTATGCGGACAGTAGTGACTGTCGTTCATGATGGTCTCCTACAGGGTTTTGATATATTCGTTGTACTGATCCTGATTCATCAGGTTTTTCAGTTCGGTTTCGTCGGCGATCTCGATCCAGGCCAGCCAGCCGGCGTCCTCGGCACTTTCATTGACGATCTCGGGGGCATCGTCCAAGGCCTCATTGATCTTGACCACCTTGCCGGAAAGAGGTGAGTAGATATCACTGGCGGCCTTGACCGACTCGATGGCGGCCAGCACATCAAACTGTTTGACACTCTTGCCGATTTTGGGAAGCTCTACAAAAGTGATGTCTCCCAGTTCGTGGGCGGCGTGTTCGCTGATGCCGATCGCGCCGATACCCTCTTTGACCTTGACCCATTCGTGCTCTTTTGTGAAATACATCATTGCCATGTTTGTATACCTCCGTGGTATGTAATGTCATATTTTTAACGGCGCACTCTACTGGATTTGAGCCGTAAAGTAAACAGCCCGTCCGGTGACGGGCTGCATCTCATCATTATTCCTATATCGCTTCCGGGTGATTCAGGATGCAGTCGGCTGACCCGTGTGATTGGGGATAGTGAAGCAGAACAGGGTCCCGACGCCCAGCTCGGATTCGCACCAGATGCGCCCACCCAGTCGGCGCACCAGCGTCTTGACATAGGCCAACCCCATCCCTTCGCCGGGCATGTCCTGTTTGCCGGCCCGACGGAAAATCTCGAAGACCTTGCCCATGTCCTCGGGCGCAATGCCGCGTCCGTTGTCCCGGAACTTGAAGGTCGTTTCATGGGCGCCGGATTCGGCACTGACTTCGAGCTGCCCGGCCCTGCTCCGGTCGAGATATTTCAAGGCATTATCCAGCAGGTTGCCGACAATCTGCTCGATGGCGGTCTTGTCCGAAACCACCTCCGGCAACACCGCCACAGACACCGAAACCCGGCCCACTTCCAGCTGGTGCCCCAATGTTTTCAGGATGCTTTGAACGATACCGACAACATCGACCCGCTCCATTTTCAGGTCTCTCCTCCCCAGGCGGGAAAGTTTGAGGATCGCGTTAATCAGGGAGTCCATCCTGTTTACCGAGGATTCGATGAATTCCAGCGCCTCGGGAACGTCCTGGTCCAGCGCCTCCCCCAGACTTCGCAGTTCCTTATCGGAAAGGCCCGACTTTCCTTTTTCAATCAGCGGGGCAACCTCCTTCAGCGCACCGCGCAGTTCGGCCGAAAAACCTTTGATATTGACCAGCGGCGCCCGCAGGTCGTGGGACACGATATAGGCAAAGTTCCTGACCTCTTCATTCATCAACTGCAGATCTTCCGCGTAGCGTTCGCTGGTCTCCTTGGCCGCAGCCAGTTCGTCCCTGGTTCTTTCCAGCTGGACAATCGCATTAAACTGCTGCTCTTTGGTTTCCAGCAGCTCAGCGTTGCGGATGCTGACCCCGATGACCGGCGCTATCCCCATCAGCAGATTCAGGTCGGTCTGCAGAAGCGGTTTTCGGGATTTCAGATTATCTACGGCGAGAATGCCGAGCGATTCGCCGTCGCAGATGATCGGGCAGCAGAGGAAGGCTTCCGCATTGAGTTTGCCAAGTAGCTCCCGGTTGCTTCCGGGAAACAGCTCTTCATATTCGGCAATCGAATTGATCAGAAAAGGTTTGCGTTCCCTGTATGAAGTTACAAAAGCCCCGGCGCCGGTCGAACATTCCAGTTCAAAGTCCGCCTGACGCAGCAGTTCGTTCTGCTCCTCGCCCTGTCCGAATCCGGCCCGGAAGACGAGTCTGGTGCCCGCCGGGTTTGTCAGCAGAATAACTCCCCGATCATACCCCAAGCGCGCTTCCAGAACCTGCAGGACACTGGCGATGATCCCGTCGATTTCCGTTTGCCGGCTGATGGCATGGCCGACTTCATTGGTGATCTGGGCATTGCTGTAGTTGGAGTTGATTTGCTCAAGCAGCTTGTCGGTCGGCTCTCCCAGACGCTGCAGAATAGACTGGAGTCCTTTCTTTTCCCGGTGTTCCGCAAGGAATGCCAGTAACAAAACGATGGCGGAGGTCGGCAGGATTGCATTCAGGGCATTCCCAGGCATCAGCAGTAACGATGCCGCGCTAACCAGCACCAGCAGCAACGCCGCATAATTACGGATGGTTACCAGTGTTTCCGCCGGATTGTTTTCCCATTTAACTATGTAACGGCAAGTGTTTCCACCCTTGAATATGCACTCCGGATGTTCAATTTCCGGCAGTCCGTAGTTGAACATCATCAGAACCGCTTCAAAGGTGCCGATCCTGTTTTCACACTGATACGGTTTTTCCTGTACGCCTTCCCGAAAGGTCGCAGTCAGTTCGACCTTGTTGGGTCCGATACTGCGCGATGCCATTGAGGAGGAACGGGTGAGATTAGCAGAGGTCTTGTTTACCAGTTCAAAGGTTTTGGCGGGGCCGACAAAACTCAGAATATTTTGCTTCATTAATCCCAGCGCGTCGGGTGACGCAGCAAAACGGCCGGCTTCACGGGCAATGGCTTCATTGCCGGACAACCGGACCAGCCGGTCATGAAACCGATCCACCTGCTCCTGGGTGAACCAGTGCCCCTGATCGGCAACCTCATAGGCCTTCATGCCGGCGTAGGAAAGCAACTCCCCCACATTTACGTGGAGGTAGCGCTTCCTGAGCAGTTTGAGAAAGATATCGATTATCCTGCTGCTATAAAGTGGTTCGCTGCTGTCCATGCCCCGCCCGTACCGCTTAGAATTTGTAGACGAGACTTAATGCCAGCAGTTGTATATCGGCATTGTAGGTGCCGTTGGCGGTACCAAATCCGACGTCGTTGTTTTTGCTGCGCTCTTCCTGCAGCTGATAGGCGTAGCTGGCGGCCAGTTTGAACTGGTTGAACTTCATGTCCGTGCCGACGGTGAACAGGTGGGTGTTGGAGTCCGGAACAGAGGGTTCAAAGGTATCGTCAGGAACCGCGTTCCAGCCGTACAGATAGCCTCCCAGCAGGGAAAAGGTATCATTCAGACGGTATTTGCCGCCAACATTGACAGCGAATGTGTCGTGCCAGTTTTTGGGAGTGATGGCGGTTGTTTGACCGGCGACCGGCTGGTCTAATTCAATTTTCAATTCCTTGTTGGAGCTCCAGTCTTCCCAGCGGAAGCCGGATTCCAGTATCAAGCGCTCATTGGCCTGATAGGCAACACCGGCCAGCAGTTGGCGAGGAAGTGTGATGGTGGTTTTGCCTCCGGTATTCGGCAGAGCGCCGGCTAAAAGTGGCGACGGAAGATCGAAACTGAGATTTCCCTGCACATCGATCTCAACCTCGCTCCGGTAGGAAGCCCCCAGAGATATGCCGTGCCCTGCATTATAGGCGACACCCAGGTTGTACCCGAGCCCGGTTCCGTCTCCCTTGAACTTCTGGTTTGCATCGGGAAGCGTTATTCCCAAAGGATTTGGATTCAGCGGCACTTTGCTCTCCAGTGTCGCATCCAGATAAATCACATCCAGGCCGGCCGCAAAAGAGAGGGCCGGAGTGATCTGCCAGGAAGCCACCGGGTTGAAATTGTAGGATTCAATCTTTGATTTGGTGGCAATGTAGCGCCCTTCCCAGGCCCCGTTCCACTCCGTACCCAGGCCGAAGGGGTTGAATATGCCCAGTCCGGCGCTGATCTTGTCATTGAAGGCATGGCTGAAATAAAACGTGCTGGGATAGTAGAGAGAATCTTCCGTTGAAGCTGTGGCGCCGGTGGCTGAGCTTCTGAAATCCCTGGACGGGAATAGCAGGGTCGTACCAACTTCAATCTGGGTGCCGGGCAATTTGTTGAGCAGGGCCGGGTTGAAGAAGATTGCCGACGGTTCATCGGTGTGGGCGACAACCGCATCCGCCTGACCCAGGGCCGAGGCGCCCTGTGTAAAAATACCGAAGCCGGAAGCGTGGGCGGTAGTACCCGCACACATTGATGTCAGCAGCACTGCCGACGCGAGTAAGAATGACGATTTTTGATTGCGTTGCATAAACCCTCCTGTTTATTGATATAACAACATTAAAGCAAGCTGTATGAACTACCCTTCAACTGTGGAGAAATAGCGATAACAGTTCCGACCGTTTTCCTTGGCGCAGTACATGGCGCTGTCGGCTGCTTTCAGCAAGGATTCGGCATTTTCGGCATGATCAGGAAAAATACTGACGCCGATGCTTACCCCGATATGACACTGTTGGCCCTGGATGATGAACGGTCTGCCGAGGGCAGTGATGATCTTATCGGAGACAATGCCGGTGTCGGGCGGTTCAATAATCCTGGAGAGGATCACGGCAAACTCGTCGCCTCCCATGCGGGCCACCGTATCGGCATGGCGCAGGCATTCCTGCGTCCTTTTAGCCACCTCACGGAGCAGTTCGTCTCCGGCATCATGCCCCAGGGTGTCGTTGACTGACTTGAAGCGGTCCAGGTCCAGAAACAGCAGTGAAAACTGTTCCTTGTACCTTTTACAGTGTGAAAGGATGCATGTAAGCCGGTCAAAAAAGAGCCTTCGATTGGGAAGGCCGGTGAGCGCGTCAAAGTTGGCCAGGTATTCCAGCCGTTCATGGGCAACTCTGCGCTCGCTGATGTCTCGAAAGATGATCTGCAGGGCGGGCTTGCCCTGGTAAATGAATGGAACTCCGGATACCTCCACATCAACTTCGCTATGGTCCAGGCAGATAAATTTCCCTTCTGTCCATGGCGCCGGTGAGGCACTATTTTCAATCACCTCCAAAAGCGCCAGCAAGGTTTCCTGAAACTCCGGGTGAACAAAATCAAGCATTTTCCGCTGCTGCAGTTCGTCCGGGCTCTGCGCCTTCAATAGCGAGGCACCCGCCGGATTGGCGAAGACAAACTCCGCGTCCGAAAGAATGACGATGCCGTCCGGCGACAGATCCACCAGCCGCCGATAGCGTTCCTCGCTTTCCCGAATGGCGGTGAACATCTGCTCCCGCTCCTGGATCATCAGCCGTTTTTGCAACGCCTTTTCGATGACCATCGGGAGCAGCTCCAGATACCCCATCTCAACATCTTTGACGATGTAATCAGTGGCCCCCAGCTTCAAAGCTTCCACCGCAGTTGATTCGTTACCGTTGCCGGTTACCATGATAACAGGCGGAGCGAGCTCCCGTTCCGCCAGGATCCGGATTACCTCCAGACCTTCGCAAACCGGCATATTATTATCGGTCAGTACCAGATCATACTGCCCGTCCGCCAGCATTGCCAGCCCCACTTCGCCATTTTCGGCCAGATCCACCTGATAGCCCTGCCGCCGCAGACTCTTTTGCAGCAGACGGGCAAGTCCGGCATCATCTTCCATGTACAATATGCGATACGACCGTTCTTCAGTCACCCGACGTCTCCTTCATCGTATATTCACATAAAAACCGCGCAGCAGCATTTACTGCTCTTCAGGGATTTTGACAATCGAGAGCATCAGTCCCAGATTGCGGATCGCTTCGCAGAACTGATCATATTCAACCGGCTTGGTGACATACACATTACATCCAAGCTCGTAACAGCGTGCGATTTCATGAGGAGTGTCGGTGGTGGTGAGCATGACTACCGGAATACGCTTGGTCCTCTCATCGGCTTTGATGCGCTGGAGAACCTGGTTGCCATCGAGAATCGGCAGGTTCAGATCCAGCAAAACCAGAAAGGGAGCCGGGTGGGGATCATCGGCATAATCACCGCTATGAAAAAGAAAATCGATCGCTTTCTGGCCGTCATCCAGATGGATGATCTTGTTTGAAACGCCGGCGCGCCGCAGGTTCTTTTCTATCAAGCGGGCATGACCCGGGTCGTCCTCTACCAACAGAATTGTAACGGACTGGTTTACTGCCATTTAACCTCCCGGTTACCTGCGATGCGGCTAATCACGTTAATAATGGTGCGTTACTCCATTCAGCTTCTTAAGGAGCCATCTCTGTAAAACGGAAGTTCGCAGACGACCGCCTCCATGCTGATCCGTTCGTGGCGGATGGTTAGCGGGGTTCCGATTACCGCCAAATCAGGCTTGACAAAGCCGATCCCGATGCCGCCACCCAGCATTGGTGAATAGACACCACTGGTTACGTCACCGACCCGCTCACCTGCAAAACAGATCTCGTAATGGTGACGCGGTGAACGACGACTGGACACCTCAAAGGCGACCTTTTTCCGCGTGAGTCCCTGTTCTTTCTGGCGAAGCAGCGCCTGCTTGCCGACGAACGACTTGTCGAAATTGACGAAGGCCTCCAGGCCAGTCTCCAGGGGTGTGGTTGACTCGTCGATGTCGCTGCCGTACAGTGAATAGCCCACCTCCAGACGCAGCACATCGCGCGCCCCCAGACCGGCCGGCTTGACGCGCTCGTCCTGCAGCAGCAGATCCCAAAGCTGGCAGACCTTGTCAGCCGGTATGAATATCTCGTAGCCCAGTTCGCCGGTATAGCCGGTGCGGCTGACAATCGCCTCGACACCGAGTATATTCATAGTGATGAATTTGAAATACGGAATTGTCGCTATCTGTTCGCCAAAGGCAGCCAGCATGACTTCACGGGCCAGCGGCCCCTGAATATCCAGCTTGCCGGTCTGATCGGTAATGTTGGTGAATGAACCGCCCCGCAAACGCTGGATGATAACAGCAAAGTCATTGGCTGCAGTTGCGGCGTTGACGACAACCATGACCTTGTCCTCCGCCAAGCGGAAAACGATCAGATCGTCAATGATGCCGCCCTGATCGTTCAGCAAAAAACCATAGCGTGACCGGCCAACCGGGATCGTCTTGACCGAGAAAGTGAAGACATCCTCCAGCCCACCCGCCTCGAAGTCTCCCTGAAAGATGAATTCTCCCATGTGGCAGATATCGAAAAGCGCCGCCTTCTGCCGGCACCAGGCGTGCTCGGCGATGATCCCCTCGTACTGAATCGGCATGTCCCAACCCCCGAAAGGCGCCATCAGGGCTTTCAGGTCACGATGCCTGCTGTTGAGCGGCGTTGCCGTTGTTTGTTCTTCCATGACGGATTCTCCCTGACTGTTTTAATTGTGGTACGGAGATGACAAACTTTTTGATTTCTTTGAGCTGTGCCCAGTTTTCTTACCGGTTACGCCGGCAATCGAAAACACATCCGCCAACTGCATCTTCCAGATCCCTTCCTCGTGGGTCAACTTGAATTCACGGGTGCTGGAATCAGCAGGGGTCGCTGTTCCTTCCAGCCCAAGCTTGGCATACACTGTGGCCTCGGTGCGTTTTTCGTTCAAAATCCTGAATTTTTCCATTTTCTGCCAGCAGCAGGCCGGGCGGATGGAGGTATCGCGCATCTTTTTGACAAAAACCTCGCGGGAAGTCCTGCCACGATGGGCCAGCCTTTCGAATAGCTGCTCATAGCGCCCTTCACGCCACAGGTCAAGCGTCTCCGACATGGATTGTTCGAGAATGGAAACCTGTTCGGCGGCAATAACCGGAACAGCCGTTGCGATCACTAAAAACAAAGCTAATACGCCAAAAATGCCGGATCGAACCATCATCATTCTCCACCTCCGTTTTTTTTGCATCCTAGTTTAAATGCAACGAGCGTGCAACTTCAAAAATTAGAATTTAGTTCAACCGAATTCTGTTGCCTGATAAACAGGATAAATGAAGCAAAATGAAGCGATCTTATGTGATCCGAGGGTGTTTAAAAACAAAAAATGGGCCTCAGGGATCACTGAAATCCCTGAGGCCCATAACTTCTGGTCCATCTATTTTTACTGAAGTTACAGAGTCCTGTCCCCCGCCTCTGCAAACAGCTTCAACTTGGCCATCATGACATCGAATTTTGCCGGTTTCAGCGATTGCGGCCCATCCGATGAGGCGTGTTCCGGATCGGGATGCACCTCGACAATCAGGCCGTCAGCGCCAGCCGCCACGGCCGCAAAGCACATCGGCGCCACATAACGATGGTTGCCTGTGCCGTGTGAAGGATCGATTACTATCGGCAGATGGGTCTTTTCCTTCAGCACCGGAATGGCCGAAAGATCAAGCGTGTTGCGGGTGGCCGTTTCAAATGTGCGTATACCGCGCTCACAGAGAATGACCGACTGGTTCCCTTCGCTCATGACGTACTCGGCACTCATCAGAAACTCCTGAATCGTCATCGCCATGCCACGTTTTAGAAGCACCGGCTTTCTCAACTGACCAACCTTTTTCAGCAGTGCAAAGTTTTGCGAATTGCGCGCCCCGATTTGGAGAATATCGGCGTATTCGGCCACCAGATCGGCGGTTTCCGGATCGATGACTTCTGTCACAAATGGCATTCCGGTCAGTTCGCGCGCTTTGGCCAGCAGCTTCAGGCCGCCCTCCTCAAGCCCCTGAAAAGAGTAAGGCGATGTGCGCGGCTTGAAGGCCCCGCCCCGTAATACATGGGCTCCAGCCTTTTTGACCGCAATGGCCGAGTCAAGAATCTGCTGCTCGCTCTCGACAGCACAGGGGCCGGCCATGATTATGACCTGCTTGCCGCCGATAACTACATCGTCACTTATTTTCACCAAACTGGACTCCTTCTTGACCTCCTTCGAAGCCAGTTTGTAAGGCTGCAGAATCGGCACAACGTTTTCAACGCCGTGCAGCGATTCCAGCGCCTGCAGAACAGCCTTGCCGCGTTCGTCTCCGATGGCGCCGATTACATCCCGCGTTTCCCCATGGATAACATGAGGTTTATAGCCCAGCTCTTTAATCCGCTTCAGCACCTCATCCTTATCCTTCTTTGCAGCACCTGACTTCATAACAATAATCATCTGCCCTGCTCCTTTCCCACAAACAATTCGGGCCGGAGGTTTTCCCCCGGCCCTGGCTGCACTAATGAATCAGACAGCAAAAAACCGGAGAGACTTGCGTCTGCCCCAGTTTGTGGTTTTGTGTGATAGCTTCCTCGCTTACACCGATACCTGGGCAGACGGCCTGAAATAAAAGCCGAACCAAAAGTAAAAGTTATAGACGATAAAGAAGCGGTTAGTGTTCATGGGAAGATACTTAAACACATCTGCAGGCCCGTTGTCAAGGACTCTGTAAAGC
>JACMKN010000222.1 GCA_014380135.1 Deltaproteobacteria bacterium | reverse complement strand
GCGCCTGGGGAGTGCCTACCTGCACGCGGACATTCGGGGTACTGACATCAACGCCAACCGCCGCCAATGCAAAACCGGCTGTTGCGACTACAACTACAAAACTGCCTGCCATTTTTTTCAGCATGTGTGTAAAACTCCTTTACCCATAAATAGTTTGCAAGCTCCCACTATACATGTAGACAAATTAAATTACAAAAAAATGTACTCGATCCACATGGGATCGTTGTCCATTGGACTCGCCATTTATTGAATTTCTTTACTTATCATTTTTTGTGGTATAACTACTAGCGAGCTATCACAAGTACCAACAGGTACTATTTCAAACAAGAAAGGTGACCATTTCATGAAACCAATACGCTATCAACTGCTCATCTTATCGGCACTTCTTCTGGCGCTGCCGACAATCTGCGCCGCCTCGCCGCATGCCGGACCGTATGTCTCGGGCTTCATCGGCGTGAGCGTTCCCAGGGACAACACCGTGACAACAGAAAACTTCGACAACACCCCCACCAATCACGATAAGGTTGAGTTCGAGCCGGGAATCAACATCGGTGGCACCGGCGGCTTTGACTTCGGATACTTGCGCCTGGAAGGAGAGATGTCGTTCAAATACTCCGAGATCGAATCAATCACCGATCAAAACGCCAACTTCCGCTTCCGCAATCCGGACGGCAACCTGGGGGTGGCGGCCTTTATGACCAATGCCTTTTTTGACCTGCACAACGAGTCCAGGGTTACCCCCTATCTGGGGGGCGGGATCGGATTTGCGTCACTCCACCTGAGCGACACACGTGCCACTGATGCAGCGGGCCGCGTGCTTCTGTATGACGAGGACAATGACGCCGTCTTTGCCTATCAGGCCGGGGCCGGAGTGGAAGTTGCCATCAACCGCATGTTTTCACTGGATTTCGGTTACCGCTATTTCGCCACTGATACAGCCAACTTCGACAATGGCTTCGACCAGGCGACCAGTCTAAAATTTGAAAGCCACAATGCGACCGTCGGTTTCAGAACCACCTTCTGACTTTTCAGGCCTCACCTCATCCATGCTCCCGCAAGAGCTTGATTCAGCCGGTGCCGGAAATATTGGCACCGGCTCTTTTTTTTCCGGATTTGCAGCTATTGTAAGTACCTCTCTTCTGGTATAGTTGCGCCATGATCGCTCCTTCCTTTTACCATCTTGCCATCTACACCCTGGTGACCGTCATCCTGATCGGCGTACTACTGCTGGCCGCCTGGTGGCTGGGGGCCAAACGTACTTCCCCGGCCAAACAGATGCCCTACGAATCGGGGGTGGCTCCCAGCGGTTCGGCCCGCCTGGCCTGGCCGGTCCCGTTCTATCTGGTGGCGATCTTTTTCATCGTCTTTGATGTGGAGGCGGCCTTTATCTTTGCCTGGGCGGTAGCCTGGGACGCTTTGGGAATCGCCGGACTGGTTCAGATCACGGTCTTCATCGTGATCCTGTTTGCCGGACTGGTCTGGCTGTGGTTAAAGGGTGGCTTAAACTGGGGCCCATCCAGAGAGAGAAACGCAGATTTTTCGCAATCTCTGCGTAAGTCTTCGGAATAGATCGTGCGACGTAGCGCTGCTACGTCTCCTCACCATTCCTCGACGGCCTTGATCTTGCAAAAACTTTGCGTTTCTGGAGTCATTTTTTGAATGAAATCCCGCAGAATATCATTCTGACCCGCCTGGACGACCTGATTAACTGGGGCCGCGCCAATTCGCTCTGGCCGATGTTTTTCGGCCTGTCCTGCTGTTTTGTCGAGATGATGACCTCCTTTACCTCACGCCACGATATATCCCGCTTCGGAGCCGAGGTGCTGCGCGGCACGCCGCGCGAGGCGGATCTGATGGTCATCGCCGGAACGCCCTTCGTCAAGATGGCCCCCTCGATCCTGCACCTCTACGAACAGATGGCCGAGCCGCGCTGGGTGATGTCCATGGGCAGCTGCGCCAATTCGGGCGGCATGTACGATGTCTACAGTGTCGTGCAGGGGGTCAATCAGATCCTGCCGGTGGATGTGTATGTGCCGGGCTGCCCGCCCCGACCGGAGGCATTCATGCAGGGCCTGATGCTGCTGCAGGAGAAGATCAGAAGCGGCGAGCGCCCGGCCCGACCGGTGCTGCACATGTCCGGCGGCTGGCAGGGCACGTCCGTGCCGGTACTGGTGCCCGGCGAAACCAAATCCAATGACACCCGTGGGCCGGGCCTGGAGAAGATATCAATCCGGGGCGCCTCGGTCGGTCACCCCAAATCGTTCCAGCCCCGCTCGGACGACCTCTGGCGACCTCCCGCGCCGCGCCACGCTTACCCGGATTTCGGACTGCCGGGGGAGATCGTTCAGCTCTTCGAAGGACAGGTAGCCATCGATGACAGCGCCAGCGACATGCTGACCCTGCGTGCGCCGGCGGCACTCGTTCCCGGCCTTTTAAAACACCTCAAGAACCGCCCCGGCCAATCATTCAAACGGCTGGAGGATATCGCCGCCGTGGATGAATCCTGCCGCCTGGAACGGGACAAATTCCAGGATTTCACTCTCAATTACCATCTGCTCTCCTTTGACCAGCCCGGTTATTTGCGCATCAAGACCGAACTAACCGGCGACACCCCGGAACTGCCGTCGGTCACCTCGGTTTTCCCGGCCGCCGACTGGTATGAACGGGAAGTTTTCGACATGTACGGCATCCGTTTCAGCGGCCACCCAAACCTGAAGCGCATCCTGATGCCACACGACTGGCAGGGGCACCCGCTGCGCAAGGATCATCCCTTCCGCGCCACCGAGATGAAACCCTACACGGTCGAAGATGCCCGTCGCCATGCCCCCCTGCCCGCCTCAGATTTCTTTGAGAAAACCGGTGAAGGTGAAATGCTGCTCAACCTTGGTCCGCAACACCCCGGCACCCACGGCATCATCCGCTGTATCCTCAAGCTGGACGGCGAAGAGATCCGCGACATCGACTTCGACATCGGCTACCACCACCGCGGAGCAGAAAAGATCGCCGAGCGGCAGCACTGGAACCAGTTCATCCCCTATACCGACCGGATCGACTACCTGTCCGGCGTGCAGAACAACCTGGCCTACGTCAACTCGGTCGAGCGTTTGTGCGGCATTACAGTACCCGAACGGGCGCAGTACATCCGGGTCATGCTGTGCGAACTGTTCCGTATCGCCAGCCATCTGGTCTGGCTGGGGACCTTCACCGCCGACGTGGGGGCTATGACGCCGGTCTTTTACACCTTCACCGACCGGGAGAAGATCTTCGACATCGTCGAGATGATCACCGGCGGCCGCATGCACCCGGCCTGGTTCCGCATCGGCGGAGTGGCCGAAGATCTGCCGGAGGGCTGGCAGCAGCCGGTCAAGCACCTGCTGGAATGGCTGCCGCCGCGCCTGAAGGAGTACGAGCAGCTGATCAACGGCAACCCGATCTTCCGCCAGAGGCTGAAGGGAGTCGGTGTCATTTCCCGGGCGGATGCGATGGAGTGGGGGCTTTCCGGACCCAACCTGCGGGCCTGCGGTTTTGAGTGGGATCTGCGGCGAAAGATGCCTTATTGCAGCTATGAGCGCTTCGATTTTGAGGTTGCGACGGCCGAAGGGGGCGACTGCATGGCGCGTTACGAGGTGCGCATGGAGGAGATGCGCCAGTCGCTGCGGATCGTGGAACAGGCCATGCGGGAGATGCCCGATGGGCGATGGATCACCGACGATTATCGCTATGTGCTGCCGCAGAAGCAGGATACCTTGAAGGACATCGAGTCACTGATCCACCACTTCGTCAACAGCACCCGCGGCATGTCGCCGCCCAGGGGTGAAAACTACAGCGCCATCGAGGCCCCCAAGGGGGAAAACGGCTACTTCGTAGTCTCCGACGGGCTGAACATCCCCTACCGGGTGCGGATCAAAACCCCCAGTTTTCCGCATATCCAGGCCCTGCCGGTCATGAGCCGCGGTTGGCTGCTGGCGGATTTTCTGGCGATCCTGGGGTCGGTGGATTTCGTACTGGCGGACCTGGACCGCTAGCGGCAGTAGCCATTAGCATGTAAAGACGAAGAAGTCTTGCACTGCTTTCAACTGTTTTTCACTTCCGGCTGTTCTCGTATATCTCCGCCAGATCATCCCCTATTTCACTGAAGGCTGCCAAAATCCGCGGATCAAAATGAGACGGCAGCGTCCGCCCGTCTCCGTTCAGGATAATGTTGCAGGTCTTGGCGTGGTCAATGGCCGGTTTGTAGACTCGCCGGTTGCGCAGCGCATCATACTGGTCCACGATCATGACAATCCGCCCCTCCAGCGGGGTCTGATCCCCTTTCAGGCCGTCCGGATAGCCGCTTCCATCCCAGCGTTCGTGGTGGCTGGCCGCAATGACGGCGCCCATTTGGAGCATGCTGTGGGGTGAGCCATGCAGTATGCGTTCTCCGATGGTGGTATGCTGTTTGATGGTGGTGAATTCTTCCTCCGTCAGAGCGCCCGGTTTGAGCAGGATCGAGTCGGGAATGCCGATTTTACCCACATCATGCATCGCGCTGGCCACCGCTATGTCACTCACGAAATCGTCTCCCATCTTCAGCTGCTGTGCCAGGCGCTTGGCGTACAGACCGATCCGGGCGATATGCAGGCCGGTGTCCTCGTCGCGCAATTCGGCGGCTGCCGTCAGCCGTTCGATTATCTCGAAACTCATCTTGGTGATCTCGCCCAGCGCAGCATTCAGTTCGGCGGTGCGTTTTTCAACGGTTTTTTCCAGTTCGATCTTGTAGTTCTTCTCAATCTGGGTCAGACGCTTGAAATTGACCCCCTTTTCGACCGTGTGTATCAGATAGGGAGGCCGATAGGGTTTGATGATGAAGTCGAAGGCCCCTTTCTGAATGGCCTTGACCGCCACGTCCAGATCGGCATAGGCGGTCATCAGCACCACCGGGGTCTCACGGTCCAGAAAACGGATTTTCTCCAGCAGTTCCAGGCCGTCCATGACCGGCATGTTGATATCTGTCAGCACCAGATCAACCGGTTCCATGATAAAGCGCTTGATGGCATCATGTCCGCTGGAAAAGGCATGGACACTGAATCCGTATTCGGTCAGCAGGGTGGTAACGCTTTCCAGCACGAAACGGTCGTCATCGACCACAAAAATATTTCCGATGGTTTCAGTTGCCATTGTTCAGCACCTCGCGTATTTTCATCAGCAGCTCTTTGGGAGAATAGGGCTTGGGCAGATAAGCAAGCCCGCTTTCCAGTCCGCCCGGCCTGGTAACCACATCCTCGGAGTAACCGCTGCAGAACAGCACCTTCACCGACGCATCCAGGCCCCGAATCGCTTCATAAACCTCGCGCCCGCTGAGCTTCGGCATGATCACATCCAGCATTACCAGACTTATCCTTTCACGATTATTCCTGAACAGCTCCAGGGCAGCCAGGCCGTCTTTGGCCTCCAGAACCGAATACCCGAACTCTTCCAGAACGTTCCTGGCAAGTAAACGGGCGGCATCATCGTCTTCCGCGACAAGGATCAGATCACTTCCCGGCCGGGTCGGCGAATGTCCCTCTGTTTTCAGGACAGCAGGTACGGGAGTTTCAGATAGTAGCGGGAGATAGATCTGCAGGGTGGTGCCGATTCCGACCGTACTGTGGCAGGTTATGTATCCGTTATGTTTTTTGATGATGCCGTACACAATCGAAAGTCCCAGACCGGTTCCCTTGCCGAGTTCCTTGGTTGTATAAAACGGTTCAAAGACGTGCTTGACGACCTCGGCTTCCATCCCTTCACCATTGTCGGTAACGGTCAGCATGGCATAGTCTCCGGTCTGACCGAAACCTCTGGCCAGAACAAACTCGTTATCGAGACGGATCACCTCGGTAGAGATGACAATCTGCCCCCCTTTTGGCATGGCATCACGGGCATTGGTCACCAGATTCATAAACACCTGTTCAATCTGAACGCTGTCCGCCATGACCGGCAGCGGCAGCGGCGCAGGGATCAATTCAAGATGGATATCCTCGCTTATCAGGCGCAGCAGGAGTTGATGGATCCTGCCCAGGATCTCATTGAGATCTATTATGTATAAATTGGTGGTCTGTTTGCGGCTGAAGGCCAATAATCCCTGGGTCAGGCTGGCACCCCGCTCGGCTGCAGCCACGACCTGCCCGGCATTCTTTTTCAGCGGGCTGTCGTCGGGCAGTTTGAGCTGGATTATACTGGCAAAACCGATGATGGCTGTCAGGATATTGTTGAAGTCGTGGGCGATACCGCCGGCCAGCTGGCCGATGGCCTCCATCTTCTGCGAGTGGCGCAGCTGATTCTCCAGCTGTTTGCGTTCGGTTATATCTTCCTTGATACAGATGAAATGGGTTATGGCGCCATTTTCATCACGGATCGGCGCAATCAGGGCCTGTTCCCAGTAAAGTTCACCATTTTTTTTGCAATTGCGGAATTCGCCCCGCCACTCCCTGCCTGACAGGATGGTTTCCCAAAGCTGCCGATATTCTTCCGGACTGGTCTCACCGGTTTTGAGTATGCCGGGATTCTTGCCTAAAATTTCATCCTGTTGATAGCCGGTCAGCAGTGCAAAATGCGGGTTGACATACTCGATCCGGCCGGATGTGTCGGTTATGATAATTGAAACCGGGCTCTGTTCCACCGCCACCGAGAGCTTGCGGAGATGTTCCTCGGCCTTTTTGCGTTCAGCCAGTTCACGCCTGAACTCCTCGTTCAGTCTGGCATTTTCGAGGGCCAGCGAGGCCAACTCGCCAAAACGTGCCAGGAGATCCATCTGTTCGTCTTTAAAGACGACACCCCGTTCGACAAACGCCAGCCCAAGCACGCCGACCACTTCATCACCGGCCTTGAGCGGCACCCCGGCCATGGCGTGCAGCTGGTCACGGCCCGAATCGATCAGCCGACCTTCCCACAGGCTGTAATCATCGACGTGGAACGGCTCTCCGTTGTCCCAGACCAGACCGGCTACGCCTTGTCCCGGCTTGATCGGGTGATGAACGAGACTGTCATAGATCCCGCTCTGGAACAGCATGTCCATCTCGGTACCGGCAGCATTTTTCAGATATACGAAGCAGTGCTCGGTGCCGACCAGATGGCCGGCGCGGTTGACAATGGCCTGCAGCAGACCGGCCACATCATGTCGGCTGATCAAGCCCACCGTGGTTTCATGCAGCGCCTGCAGATATCCGTTCTGGCGCTGCAGGTGCGAGTCGATCTGTTCGCGTCGTTCCAGGTCGATCAGCAGTTTTTCCCGCTGCCGATCATTTTCAAGAACGAGAGCGTTAAAGGCTTGCCCCAAGATGGCTACCTCATCGCCACCCTGCAGCGGGAACATCCGCTCCTGGCCGTTTTTTTGATGGAGGCCTTCCACATGGCTGGTAAGATTAACGATCGGATCGGTCAAACGCTTCAGATGACGCCTCATGAACCAGAAGGTTGCCAGCGAGAGCAGCGGCAGGGTAATCAAAAAAAGGTTTCTGAGTTTGTTTAGCGGTGCAAAGGCCTCCTTGACCGGGTAGTTGGCGGCGATGATCCAGTTCTTGGTCTTTAAGTGTTTGAATGACGACAGGGTGCGCAGGCCACGTGATGTCACGGTCTCGTCGGTCCCCTCGAAGCCGGCTATGGCCCGGTCGAAGAGATTGTTGGCGCCCGGAGGAACATCCCGTTTCATGATGCGGGTTTTGTCCGGATGTGAGATCAGCATGCGCTCTTTATTGTAGAGATAGACATAGCCGCCTTTGGTCAACTTGATGCGCGACAGTTTTTCAACCAGCGACGAACGGGTCAGATCGACACTCCCTCCCAACACCGCAATCAAGGCACCTTCCCTGTCGAATACCGGCACGGTGAACATGATAACGGGATGGTGATGCTGCAGGGTTGACTGGTATGGGTCGGAAATAAAAGGCTTGCGGGTGGCGATGGTCTTTTGCAGATACTCTCTGAATGAAAAATCCTGGCCGCTGCGCGCCAGTCCCAGCGCGGTATCGGCAACCAGCCGCCCCCGTTGGTCAAACAGGAACAGACCATTGTCGAAATATGTCAGGTGTTCACTCTGACTCTGCAAATATTTCAAAGCCTGTTTCGGACTTTCAACCGTCTCCGGAGAGACCCGACCGGCAATAACAGCCAGTGTTTCGTGATTATCGGCAATACTCTGGTCAATGTCATCGGCCAGCAGCGAAAGCATCTGGTACTGGTGGCTGGAAATGCTATTTTTGATATAAGACTGCAGCATGGAGTGCATCAGAAAGAGAATGCAGGCCAGGGCAATCGTGATTACGGTCGGAAAAATCAGGGCAACTCTGGTTTTAAGAGTAAAAGCGGGCATTATCAATATCCTGGATTGCCATCGGATCTACGGCTGTCTGAGGCTGTGACAATAACACAGCTATGACTGAATTACACATTTCAAATTCGACCCAGGTCCGACATCCGGGCGGGACCGGCGGACATTTTACCGCATGTTTTCAAAAGCATTTTGCCAACTTTTGTTTGGACAAGAACCGGACCATCAAGTAATATGGCGAATTTCGTAAAGGCACTTTTCCCGTTAAGCGGACTATAGGACAGAAGGGGATTTTTTTGGACAAGCTCATTATCAATGGCGGAAAGAAACTGAAGGGCGATGTAACTGTCAGCGGCTCCAAGAACGCGGCCCTGCCGATCTTTGTCGCCACCCTGCTGGCGCCCGGAGTCAACCAGATCAGCAACGTGCCGTTTCTGCGCGATATCAACACAACCATCAAGGTACTGGAATCGCTCGGCGCACAGGTCGAGGGAAACGGCAACATCGTCAAAATCGACACGACCGGCATCAACAGCCATGAGGCCACCTACGATCTGGTAAAAACCATGCGCGCCTCGGTGCTGGTGCTGGGACCGCTGCTGGCGCGCTTCGGCAAGGCAAGGGTCTCGCTGCCGGGGGGCTGCGCCATCGGCGCCCGACCGATCAACCTGCACCTTAAAGGTCTGCAGGCGCTGGGCGCCGAAATAGTCCTGGAGCATGGCTATGTGGAAGCCAGGTGCAAACAACTGAAGGGGGCCCGCATCAACTTCGACGTCTCGACCGTGGGCGGCACCGAGCACCTGATGATGGCCGCCGCCACCGCCAAGGGTGAAACCGTGCTGGAAAACTCGGCTCGCGAGCCGGAGATTGTTGATCTGGCCCGCTATCTGAACCTGATGGGAGCCAAAATCGAGGGCGCCGGTACCGACACCATCCACATCCAGGGTGTAGCGGAGCTGTCGGCTGCCAACTACGAAGTCATGCCGGACCGCATCGAAGCCGGCACCTTCATGATTGCCGCCGCCATGACCGGCGGCGACATTAAAATCCACCGCATGAAGCTGGAACACCTGGATGCACTGTCGTTCAAGATGCAGGATGCCGGAGTCGAGATTACCAGTCGCGACGGGGTGGTACGGGTCAAGGGCCCCAGACGGATAAGCAGCGTCAACATAAAAACCCGCCCATACCCCGGCTTTCCGACCGACATGCAGGCCCAGTTCATGGCCATGATGTGCGTGGCCGACGGCGCCAGCGTCATTTCGGAAAATATCTTTGAAAATCGCTTCATGCATGTATCGGAGCTGCACCGTTTCGGCGCCGACATCACGATTGAAGGGAACACCGCCACCGTCAAAGGGGTCAAAAAACTTTCCGGCGCACCGGTCATGGCCACTGACCTGCGGGCCTCGGCCTCACTGATTCTGGCAGGACTGGCCGCGGATGGCACCACCGAAGTCACCCGCATCTACCATCTGGATCGCGGTTATGAATCGATCGAGAAGAAGCTGGCCGGGCTGGGCGCCGATATTCAGAGGGTGAAAGAATGAACGACTGGATAACGATAGCCATCCCCAAGGGGCGCATCCTGGAAGAATCTGTGGAGCTGTTCGGCAAGATCGGCATCGACTGCCGCGAACTGCTCTCCGAGTCCCGCAAGCTGATCTTCGAAAATACAGAACAACGCATACGCTACATGATCGTACGGGCCACCGATGTTCCGACCTATGTGGAATACGGCAGCGCCGATCTGGGAATCGTCGGCAAGGATACCCTGATGGAACAGGGCAAGGACGTCTATGAACCGCTGGACTTGAAGTTCGGCTACTGCCGCATGATGGTGGCCGAACCGGCCAACCTGGCTAAAAAGGACGACCCATCCGGCTGGTCCCACATCCGTATCGCCACCAAGTATCCTCATGTAACCGAGAAATTTTTTGCAGCCAAGGGCATCCAGGTCGAGATCATCAAGCTGTACGGCTCCATCGAACTGGCGCCGCTGGTCGGCCTGGCGGAACGGATCGTGGATCTGGTCTCCACCGGCGAAACCATGCGCCAGAACGGTCTGGTGGAGGTGGAAACCATCGCCGAGATCACCACCCGCCTGATAGTCAACCGGGCCAGCCTGAAGACCAAGCACCAGCGCATCTCCGGGATCATCCAGAAGCTGGAAAAGGTACTGCAGGAATCATAGGGGCTGGATTCAAGGATTCGCCAAGTATATCAATGGAGTAACCAAAATGCTTTTTCTGGACATTGCCGATACCGATTTTAATCAGAAATTCGACGCCATCCTTTCCCGCAGCGAGGAGTCCGGCCGCGAGGTCGAGCAGACCGTGCTGGAGATCATCGCCGATGTCCGCAGGCGGGGCGATGCGGCCGTGCTGGAACTGACCCGTCGTTTCGACCGGCTGGAAGCTGCCGCAATGTCGGAGCTGGAAGTGTCGGCCGCCGAGATCGAGGCCGCCTTCGCGCAGGTTTCCGCCGAGGACATCGCCGCGCTGAAACTGGCCTGTGAACGGGTGGCCCGCTTTCACGAGAAGCAGAAGCAGCAGACCTGGATTTCCACCGAAGAGCCGGACATCATGCTGGGGCAGAAGGTAACGCCGCTGGCGCGGGTCGGCATCTACGTGCCGGGCGGCAAGGCCAGCTATCCCAGCAGTGTCATCATGAACGCCGTCCCGGCCAGGGTGGCCGGAGTGGGCGAAATCATCATGGTGGCACCCACACCGGGTGGCGAGATCAACCCCCATGTACTGGTGGCCGCCAAACTGTCGGGCGTGGACCGCATCTTCCGCATCGGCGGAGCCCAGGCCGTGGCGGCCCTGGCCTATGGCACCGCCACCATCCCCAAGGTGGACAAGATCACCGGACCGGGCAACATCTATGTCGCCACCGCCAAGAAACTGGTCTTCGGCCAGGTCGGGATCGATATGATCGCCGGACCGAGCGAGATCCTGGTCATCAGCGACGGCAGCGGCAGCCCGTCCCACATCGCCGCCGACCTGCTCTCCCAGGCCGAGCATGACGAACTGGCCTCCTCGATCCTGATCACCACCGACCGTTGCTTTGCCGAGCAGGTGGCGGCCGAGGTGGAACGCCAGCTGGCCGAACTCTCGCGCGAAGCCATTGCCCGGGCTTCCTGGGACAAATACGGCGCCATCATCCTGGCTGAAACCCTGGATGAGGCCATCGCCTTCTCCAACCGCATCGCTCCGGAACACCTGGAACTGGCGGTCAGCGACCCTTTTGCGATCCTGCCGCAGATCACCAATGCCGGCGCCATCTTCATGGGACACTGGACACCGGAGGCGGCCGGCGACTACCTGGCCGGACCGAATCACACCCTGCCGACCGGCGGCACGGCCCGCTTCTTCTCGCCGCTATCGGTGGACGACTTCGTCAAGAAGTCATCGATTGTCTATTTCTCGGAGGCTGGCCTGAAACGGCTGGGGAGCGACATCGTGCGCATCGCCGGTCTGGAGGGATTGCAGGCCCACGGCCGGTCGGTGTCGATCCGGCTTGCAGGCGGTAGTGGACAGAAATAAACTTGAAAATAGATAAACATCTTTGAAGAGATCAAGGCTTGGGGGGCGAAGCAAAAAACTTGCTTCGCCCCTTTTTTTCTATGCCTACGGGTTTATTTTTTTCTGTCCCTTTGGCTGATGAGATCCTTGATCAACGCAACACTCGCCTTCAGGTCGACCGGCTTGGAGATATAGGCATCCATGCCCGCCTCAAGGCAGCGGTTCTCATCCTGCTTCAGGGCATGGGCCGTCATGGCCACGATCAGCGTATGCCCGCCGCGGGCCTGTTCCTTCTCCCGAATGGCGCGGGTGGCGGCAAACCCGTCCATCTGCGGCATCTGCACGTCCATCAGGATCAGGTCGTAGTCGCCCTGCTCCCACATCTCGACCGCCTTCTGGCCGTTTTCGGCGATGTCGAGCTCGAACTTCGACATTCGGAGCATCACCTCCAGCAGGTGCCTGATGGTCGGGTCGTCTTCCGCCAGGAGCAGGCGCGCCTTTTTCCCTTCAGATGTGTGTCCGGTGCTGCTCTCTGCCGGTATCTCCGCCGTGACAGCCGGCCCATGTTCCACAGTTGCCTCGCCGAAGGGTACGCTGAATGCGAAGCTGCTTCCGGCACCCGGCTCGCTGTTGAAGTCCAGCGTCCCCCCCATGCACTCCACGATTTCCCTGCATATGGCCAGCCCCAGCCCGGTTCCGCCGTATCTGCGGGTATTGGAGTCGTCGACCTGACTGAAGGCCTGGAAGAGGATAGCCCTCTTTTCGGCCGGGATGCCGATGCCGGTGTCTGTAACGGTGAAGTTTAACATCCGCATGCCATCGGATTGCGCGTCTCCGGCCGTTACTCGCACCTCCACCTTTCCCTGATCGGTGAACTTGACCGCGTTGCCGCACAGATTGATGAGAATCTGTCGCAGCCGGGTCTGATCACCGACCACGGTTTCGGGAACATCGCCCGCCACGGTTTGAATCAATTCAAGCCCCTTGCGTCTCGTTTCAGAAATGAGGATGTCGATAACGCCGGCCAGGCACTCGCTCGGCGAGAACGGTTTTTCCTCCAGCGTGAGCTTGCCGGCCTCGACCCTGGTCAGGTCGAGGATGTCGTTGATGATGCGCAGCAGTGAGCGGGCCGAATTGTGGGCGGTGCAGATGTATTCGCGCTGTTGCTCATCAAGTGCCCCTTCCAGTGTGAGGTCCAGCATCCCCAGCACTCCGGTCATGGGGGTGCGCAGTTCGTGGCTCATGTTGGCCAGGAATTGGCTCTTGGCCCGGTTGGCGGCTTCGGCCACCTCCTTGGAGCGGCGCAGTTCCTCCTCGGCCCGCTTGCGCTCCGTGATGTCGCGCGCCACGTGCACCGTGCCGGTCATATTCCCTTCCTGGTCCAGAAGTGGTGTCGTGGACACCAGAAAATCGCCTCCCAGCCGTTCCTCGTACAGCTCCACATTATGCTCCCCGCCATCATTCATAGTTTTGGAGTGCGGACAGAATTCCGGCGGCAGATTCGACCCGTGGATTGCCTCGTAACAGGGCATGCCCACGCACTCCGCGGGCTCGCGGCCGAGCCGCTCGGCCATCGCCTTGTTCACGCGCACCACAAGGTGCCGGTCATTCAAGATGGCGATCAGATCGGGAACACTGTTGAAGGTCAGTTCCCATTCATCCCTGGCCTGCCGCAGTTCTTCCTCGGCCTTGATCAGGTGATCGATATTCAACGCTGTGCCGAACCAGCGGACAATCTCTCCCGCTTCATTGCGAATCGGGCGGCCGCGCACCTTGAACCATTCGTACGCGCCGTCGTGCCGCCGGACCCGGTATTCAAGATCGTACGGTGCCCGCCCCTCGACCGCCGCGTACCAGGCGGCATAGGCGCGCGGCCGGTCATCGGGATGCAACAGCTTGTTCCAGCCGTCGCCGAGATGCTCGATCATCGGCACGCCGGTGAAATCTACCCACTGCTGGTTCTGGAAATCGCAATAGCCATCCGGCCGTGTCGTAAACACCATACCCGGAATCGAATCGAGCGTCTGCCGGTAGAACAGCTCGCTCTCCCGCAAAGCCTCCTCGGCCTGCTTGCGCTCCATAGCTTCGCGTAACAGTTCGGCACTTATCTCCTCTGCCCGCCTACGGGCGATATCGGCATCTTCCATCATATTGAGGGAGGCCCGGCGGGAGTCGTGCAGTTTGGCGTTGGCGGCCTGTAATTCGGCGGCGGTCTCCCTGAGTTCCTCCTCCGAAGCGTGTTTGTAGAGCGCCATCTCGATCTGGATGCGAAGATCGCGTTCGTCGAACGGCTTGAGGATATACCCGAACGCTTCCGCCTGCCGCGCCCGCTCGACCGTACCCGTGTCGGAGTGCGCAGTCAGGAACAGTACCGGCAGATGGCACTCGCGATGGATCTGCTCTGCCGCCGCGATGCCGTCCATGGCACCGGCCAGGCGGATGTCCATCAACACCAGCGACGGCCGCATAGTGCGGGCGAGTTCGACCGCCTCCTCGCCGGTAGCGGTCGTGCCGGCCACGTCGTAGCCCAGTTGCCGGACTTTGCTTGCCAGGTCCGCGGCGACAATGGCTTCGTCTTCGACGATCAAAATGGAGAAACTGCTCATGATTTAAATCCTTTTAAAGAGAAGGTTACCCGGAATTCGGCGCCGGGACCGGGACCCGTTTCCACTGTGCCGCGCAACTGGCCGGCCAGCATAAGCACCAGGCGCAGGCCGAGCGAGTGGGATTGCCGCCACTCCAGACCCGCCGGCAGGCCGACGCCGTTGTCGCGCACCCGCAGGCAGACTGTTTGGGTCTCGGGGTCGAGCTCCAGCCCCACCGTCACTTCACCGTTGCTGCCGTTAGGGAAAGCGTGTTTAAGTGTGTTTCCGGCCAGCTCGTTGAGGATCAACCCGCAAGGCACCGCTGCCTCGATCGGCAGCGTCACAGGTGCGATCGCGAGATTAAACCGCACCTTCTCGGCCAGTGCGCCGTAGGAGCGCCAGAGATACTGCAGCAGGCTGGCGGCATAGTCGGCGAAGTTTAAATACGCCAGATCGCCCGCCTGGTACAGTGTCTCGTGGACCAGCGCCATCGCACGGACACGGTCGCGCACGTCGCAGAACACCCCGCGCATCCGCTCGTCGGCCAGGGTGTCGGCCTGCAGACTGACGAGGCTGGAGATGACCTGGAGGTTGTTCTTCACCCGGTGATGGATCTCGCGCATCATCACCTCTTTTTCCGCCAGCGACGTCTTGATCTGTTCCTCGGCCTGCTTAAGCTGGCTGATATCGAGATTGATGCCGGCCCAAAACGTAATCTCGCCCTGTTCGTTCCTGACCGGCACACCGCGGGCCAGCACGTGGTGCCACTGGCCGTCCGTGCCGAGGAACCGGTGTTCGATGTCCCATGTGCCGCCCGTGCGGACACATTCCTGCCACGCCTTGATCGTGCGTTCGGCATCGTCCGGGTGCAGCACATCCCCCCAGCCGAAGTTCGAGCACTGCTCCTGGGTGATGCCAACCATCTTGAGGAAACTCTCGCTGGCGTAGATGTTACGCCCGTCGGGCGCACAGACCCACACGCCGTAGTCAATGGACTCGCCAATGCCTCGGTACAGCGCCTCGCTCTTACGCAGCGCCGCCGTGCGCTCGTCCACGCGCTGCTCCAGGAGAGCATTGGCCTCGTGCAGCGCTATTTCGGCGCGCTTAAGCTCTTCGATATCAGTACATGTGCCGAACCATTTCAGAATCTCGCCGTCCGCCCCGCGCATCGGCTCGCCGCGGATCAACCACCACCGATAGACGCCATCGGCACGTCGCAGACGGCATTCCAGTGAGTAGCGTTCGTTGTGCTGCGTCGCCCGCTGCCAGGCATCCCAGGCCCGCTGCTTGTCATCGGGGTGGAAAGGTGTATTCCAGCCGTGGCCGTAACTCTCCTCCATCGTCAGCCCCGTGTAGTCCACCCATTGCTGATTGAAGTAGATGTTCCAGCCATCGGGCCGGGTGGCCCAGACGATCTGCGGCATGGCCTCTGCCAAGGAGCGGAATTCCTGCTCGCTCAGGAGCAGCGCCGCCTCCGACTGCTGGCGCAACATCTCCTCGTCGCGTTTCAGTGCGCTGACATCCGTGTTGGTCCCAAACCACTGCTGCACGTGGCCGGCGGAGTCCTTCAAAGGCACCACCCGCGTCAGGAACTGGCGGAAGACGCCGTCGGCGCCGCGCAGCGGAAATGTCATGTCGAAGGATTCACCAGTCGCGATGGAAGCTTGCCAGCGCTCCAGGACCTTTGGCAGTTCATTCGGGTCGTGGACGGTTTGCCAGCCCCAACCCTCCATCTGCTCGGGTGTGGTGCCGGTGTACTCATACCAGCGCCGGTTGTACCACGTGATGTAGCCGTCGCCGTTAGCCCGCCATGCCAGGTTGGGGATGGAATCGGCCAGTGCGCGAAATTGCTCCTCGCTCTCACGCAATGCCTCATCGGCCCGCTTGCGAGCGGTGATGTCGCGGGTAATCTTTGAGAATCCTCGCAGCTTCCCGGACTCATCGCGGATTGCGTTGGTCATCACATCTGCCATGAACTTTGAACCGTCCTTGTGCACTCGCCAGCCTTCTTCTTCAAATCGCCCATCGGCCGCGGTAATTTCCAATTCGTGCTCCGGTTGGCCGGCAACCACTGCCTCCTCTGTATAGAATAACGAAAAGTTACGGCCCAGGATTTCCCGTGCGTCCCAGCCCATGAGCCGCTTGGCCCCTTCGTTCCAGCTGGTCACGCGCCCGTCGATATCGAGCATGAAGATGGCGCAATCCTTAGCCCCGTCAATCAGCAGTCGTAACCTCTCCTCGCTCTCCCTGAGCTTCTCTTCCGCCAGCTTGCGCTCGGTGATGTTGATCAAGACAATGCGGCACTCCTGTCCTGATGCAGCGACCACTCCCTCGATCCGCACGAAGAGCGGGGAGTTTCCCTCTTTCAGGAGCGCCACCTCGCAAGCCTCTTTGTCCGGGCTCTTAAAGACCTTTCCGAGAAATTCAGTGAAGAACGGACGAGCTTCATCGGCGACCAAAAGCCCGAAGCGCCGGCCGAGCAGCCGGGAGCGCTCGACCTCGAGGAGGGAGGCGCCGGTAAGATTCACGCTACGAATAATTCCTTCGTGATCGAGGCTAAAGTATCCGACCGGAGCGAAATCGTAGAGATCGGCATATTTTTCCAAAGCCGCCTCAGCTTCATCCCTTGCCTGTCGGAACTCCTCGCCCTGCATTTCCAGTTCGATCTGGTGGACCTCAAGTTCATGGACGAGCCTTTGCGTTTCTTCCTCATTGCGAGGAGGATGCATCTGAGCCGTTTTTGCATGCAACCGCTCTTCCGCATGGCTGCGCAGTTCGGTGGCTTCTGTTAGCAGCATCTTGTCTTTGTCGATTTCCATTGCTACCTCAATATGCAGCTATTATTGTCCCGGATTTGGAGAAAATTCCCTATCGACATCGGACGCACAACCTCTGTAAAGACGCATTTCATGCGTCTCAATCACGTCTTTCAACCCTGGCTCTACCCTTCCACAAAATCCAACGCATAACGCAACGGCTGCCCGGCCTTTTCGCAGAGTTCGTTAATCTCCTTTTTCAACTCGACCATGCGCAGTTCACGCCCCACCGATGCATCGTTGAAACGGGTCAATTCCTCGTTGCTGGCGCGCAGTTCCTCCACACGTAGCCGGAGCTCCTCCTCAGCCCGTTTGCGCTCGCTGATGTCGTGTACCATGCCGATTGATCGGATAATCTGACCGGAAAAATTCCGAAAGTGTTCGCATTTTTCAAGGACGATGCGGACCTCGCCACTTGATTTTTTTAGAACCCGGTGCTCGATCTCATAGTTATTCCTCCCTTCGCGCAGAGAACCGGAATAGGCGGCATCAACCGCGGCCTGATCGTCCGGGTGAACCGCTTCGAGGAAGGCCTCATAGCTGGCGTCAAACTCCTGCGGTTGCAGGCCGAAAATCCGGTATACCTCATCTGACCAGGTCAGGCGGTTTTTCACGAGGTCAAGTTCCCAACTGCCAAGATGGGCGATCTCCTGCGCACGGTTCAAGCGCTTCTCATTCTCTCGCAACGACTCCATCAGCGCGTCCCTTTCCGCCAGGGAGCGGGCCAGTTTGAGATTGCTGTAACTCAGCTTTGACAGCATGTCGGCCAGCTTCATGAAAAAGTGCATGCTGGTGTTCAGGGTTTCCCTGTTCAGTCGTGGCACGGCTTCCAGGGCGGTGATGTATTCCTGTTGATCGAAGCCGTACTGTCTGGCCTGGGATCGGAAGAGCTCGTAATCCAACGGCTCGTCTTCAAAGAAGAACTGCCCCATGAAGAGGTTGCCGAAGTGTCTGTCGCCAACCATGACCGGTGTGGCCACATCCCACAGGTTGTTCTTGCATCTGTATATCTTGTACTCGCCATGGGGGACGCCTGTCGACAGCTGTACGTCGCTTTCCAGGCAGTTCCGGCAGGTGTCGGGATTGACCCGGTGAAATTTTGTACAGATCTCCTTCCAACCCACGCCGACCAATACCTTGCCCTTGATATCCAGCAAGCCCATCGGCATGCCGGTAAGCTGATAAAAATCGTCCACCAGCGATTGGAGCGATTGTACATCGATGATGTCGGCCAGATCCAGGTTGCCGATGTCTCCTTCCGGAGAAAGGATGCTGTCCAGTTTATGCCTGACTCGCTCCTCGCTCTCCTGCAGCGCCCCTTCGGCTCGCTTGCGCCCGGTGATGTCGATGAAGGTGACCACGATGCCGTCGATCCTTCCCTCTTGGGTCCGGTAGGGAAAGATGCGTTTCAGATAGCAGCGCCCTATCTCCAGGGTGGTGATCTCCTCTTCGGCAAAGGGCTGTCCCGCCAAGACCGTCTCGGCATCGCGGGAGAGGTTGGTCCAGTCGATCTTTCCGGCCAGGTGCCGGAAGGGACGGCCGATGTCGGTCGGGATCAGGTTGAAGATGTCGGCCACGGCCGGGGTGAAGCCCTTG
>JACMKN010000221.1 GCA_014380135.1 Deltaproteobacteria bacterium | reverse complement strand
GCCCCGTCCCTGTTTACGTTGTCTTTCGGGAAATGCGTCGCTACCCCCCGCTCTGGGCCTTCAGCGCTTCCATCTGGTAATAGGCCCGCAGGGCATCCGCAATTTCTCCGATATCACCGGCCATGATCGAATCCAGGCGATAGAGCGTCAATCCGATGCGGTGATCGGTCATGCGCCCCTGGGGGTAGTTGTAAGTGCGTATGCGCTCGGAACGGTCTCCGGAGCCGACCTGCTGCTTGCGGTCGGCGGCCAGTTTATCATCCTGGGCCTGCTGGATCGTGGCCAGGATGCGGGTTTTGAGGACTTTCATGGCCTTGGCGCGGTTCTTGATCTGGCTGCGCTCCTCCTGGCATGCCACCACTGTGCCGGTGGGCAGGTGGGTGATGCGCACGGCCGAGTCGGTGGTGTTGACATGCTGGCCACCGGCGCCGGATGAGCGGTAGACGTCGATCTTCAGGTCGTCCGAACGGATATCGATGTCAACATCCTCGGCTTCGGGCATGATCGCCACGGTGCAGGCGCTGGTGTGGATCCGTCCCTGGGCCTCGGTTTCGGGTACGCGCTGTACGCGGTGTGTGCCCGACTCATACTTGAGCTTGGCAAAGACCCCTTCTCCCTCGACTGAGGCGATGATCTCCTTGAAGCCGCCCCGCTCCGATTCGGAGGCCGAGATTGTCTCTACACGCCAGCGGTTGGTGTCGGCAAAGCGCGAATACATGCGGAACAGATCGCCAGCAAAGAGGGCCGACTCGTCGCCGCCGGTGCCGGCCCGGATTTCCAGAATAACGCTCTTGTTGTCGTTGGGATCCTTGGGCAGCAGCAGCAACTGGATGTCGGACTCCAACTGCTGCTGCTCGGCCTCCAGTGCTTTCAGCTCATCCTCGGCCATCTCCTTCATATCGGGATCGCCAAGCAGCTCCCGATTTTCCTCGATCTCCCCCAGTATCTTGCGATAGCGGCGATAAACCGTTACCAGGTCGGTCAGGTCGGAATGTTCACGGGAAAACTTGCGGAACTCCGGCTGGTTGGATATTACCGACGGGTCGGAGAGCAACGCTTCCAGTTCCTGGTAGCGCCGCTCCAGTTCTTCAATCTTGTCCATCATCATAGTAGTATTCCATTACGGCAGGTCTGTCTGCGGCGTTTCTTCTCAGATAATCTTGTTCAGCGGATATTCAATGATCCCTTGGGCGCCCAGCTTGAGCAGCTCCGGGACGACGCGGCGCACCTCTTTCTCCGACAGGATGCTCTCGATCGAGAGCCAGTCGGAGTTGTAGAGGTGTGACACGGTCGGGTTTTTCAAACTGGGGAGTACCTTGGTAATCGCTTCGATTTTATCGGACGGGACATTCATCTTCAATCCGACCATGCCTTCGGCGGCCAGTGACGATTTCAGCAGGGTGGCGATCTGCTCGATTTTTTCACGTTTCCAGGGGTCGGACCAAGCCGATCTGCTGGCCAGCAGCACCGGCACCGATTCCATCAGTTCGCAGACGATGCGCAGTCCGTTGGCTTTGATGGTCGAGCCGGTTTCGGTGACTTCGACGATTGCGTCGCACAGTCCGTCAACGACCTTGGCCTCGGTGGCTCCCCAGGAAAATTCGACGTTGACCGGGATGTCCAGTTCGGCGAAGTAGCGCTTGGTGAAGCCGACCAGTTCGGTGGAGATCGTGGCGCCATGGAGATCTTCCGGTTTCTGCACCTTGGAGTCGGCATTGACCACCAGCACCCAGCGGGCGGGCCGGCGGGAAACCTTGGAATAAACCATTTCGCAGACCTCGACCACGTCCGAGTCATTCTCGCGCACCCAGTCGCGCCCGGCGATGCCGGCGTCGATGGTGCCGCGTTCGACATATTTGGCCATCTCCTGCGGGCGGATCAGCTTGCAGTTCATCTCGGCATCATCAACGCTTGGAAAATAACTGCGTGACGAGATGCTGATCTGCCAGCCGGCTTTTTTAAACAGGCCAACGGTGGCGTCTTCCAGGCTGCCCTTGGGGATACCGAAGTTAAGTACATTTGACATGAAAAAAATCTCCCTGGGTTATGCTTTTTTGTAAACCTCGTTTGGATCGAACAACGGATTGGAATGCTCCACCCATGCGCCATTTTCCCATTTTACGTAGAAACAGCTGCGGTTGCCGGTGTGGCAGGCGGCCAGGCCATTCTGTTTAACCTTGATAACAACCGTGTCGGCGTCACAGTCGGTCAATACCTCCATAACTTCCTGGGTATTGCCGGACTCCTCCCCCTTCATCCAGTACTTGTTGCGGGTGCGGCTGAAAAACCAGGTTTTGCCGTCTTTCAGGGTCAAATCCAGGGTCTTTTTGTCCATGAATGCCACCATCAGCACTTCGCCGTTCTGGTAGTCCTGGATGATCGCTGGAATCAGACCGCCCATTTTGTCGAAATCAATCTGAATCATTTATATCCTCCGTGCGGGGTGATAACAAAAAACGCCCTGAAAATGTCAGGGCGTTTTTGGAAGTCGGTGGCGGTGCAGAGGTTTGAACCCAGGACCTGGCGAATATGAGTCGCTTGCTGTGTAACCACCCATTACTAAAGAACTATTGCCCTGGCTCTTTATCTGTGGAATGTTCGGGTTGCATCAATCTGCCGCTGGATTGTGGACCTTTTTGTGGACCTTTTCGTTGGTCGAACCGCTTATATCTACTAGCAAATAGTCCCAAAGTCAAGCATACAGCACCGATTGACAGACGTCTTCAGTCTCACACCAGTTTTAAAGTTGTTCTGTTCTCAGCTTTGGTCATGGTTCCATGTCTCCTGGTCTGGTTCAGGCGTCCAACACACTTTCAATATTCTTCATGAGATCATCGAGGGTAAATGGCTTTTGTATAAAGCAAATACCTTCCTCCAGCACGCCATGACATGAAATAACATTACTGGAGTACCCGGACATGTACAGCACTTTTAAGCCTGGCTTTGATTGCAATAGTTTTGCATGAAGTTCGGGTCCGGTCATGTCCGGCATGATAACATCTGACAACAGAAGATCGAATGGGCTTTCAACATACTTCTGTAAGGCCATTTCCGGTCCGTCAGCAGTTACTACGGTGAATCCTGCATCCTCCAGCAGCTCGCAGGTCACTTTCCTGACCATCTCATTGTCTTCCACAAGCAAAATGCTGCACGCGGTTTGTCTCCTGGCTTTTTTAACCGCTGCAATCATGTCTTCCATCGGTTGTTCATCAACAGCCGGGAAATACAGCTTGAAAGATGAGCCGATACCGAGCTCACTATAGACCCAAATGCTGCCCCCATGCTGCTTTACGATGCCGTACACCGTGGAAAGGCCAAGACCTGTTCCATGCCCGACCCCTTTGGTCGTAAAGAATGGTTCAAACAAGTGTTGCTGCGTTTCCTTGTCCATGCCGCAGCCAGTATCGGAAACGGTCAGCATCAGATATTGCCCCGGATTTGCCCCAATGTGCATTTGGGAGTACTCTTCATCAAAAACAGCTGGTGCTGTTTCTATTGTTATTAATCCTTTGCCACTGATGGAGTCCTGCGCATTTACAACAAGGTTCATGATGATCTGCTCAAGCTGGTTCCTGTCCGCTGATATGCTTATAGCGTCGGGAGTCAGGCAAAGCCGTATTTCGATGTTCTCCGGTATGGTCCTTCGCAGTATGTCCTGAAATGACACAATAAGCGGATTAATGTCCAGGATACTCATGTCGAGAACCTGTTTGCGGCTGAAGCTGAGAAGCTGCTGTACCAGGTTCTTCGCCTTGTCTGAAGCCAGCAGTATGTTGTTCAGGCGCTTGGCTCCCGAGCTGTCTTTAGCAAATTCATTTTCCAGAAGTCCTGCATAACCGATAATCGGAGTCAACAGGTTGTTAAAGTCATGGGCTATTCCACCAGCCAATTTACCGATGGATTCATGTTTTTGGCTCTGCGCCAACTGCTGCATCAAGATGGTATTGTTATGCTCTGTTTTCTTATGCTCGGTTATGTCTCTGGCAATGCATAGCGCAGAAACTGTCTCTCCCCGCTTATTGCAGAATGGGACCATGTGTGTCTCCATCCAAAGATGACGGCCTTTAAGTCCTTCAATTTCGTACTGTAGCTTGCCAGACCCGCCATGCAAAACTTCGCTGGTCAGCTTCATGAAAGCATCACGATACTCTGAAGTCACAATAGAACAAAAACTATGCCCTTCAACCTGTTCAAAAGATTCTGCCTGAATCATCTCAAGGCCTGCATGATTCATCATGAGCAGTCTTGTCTCGGCATCCATAAGCTTTACACATTCTGGTTCAGTGTTGATGATGGTGTTCAGGAATCGTTGGCTATTGGCTAGTGCTTCTTCCCGCAATGTCAGCTTTTCAGCCATTAAATCGAACGACTGTCCCAGATTACCCAGTTCTCCACCGGTCACCTTGTCAGCTATTCTGATATCCAGGTCACCATCGGCCAAGCGTTGCGATGATCTGTCCAGCACAAGAACCCTGTCGATGATATATTTTTTACCGATAATCCACGATAGCAAGATAGCTGCCGTCAGAAAGATCGCGTAGAGCATCAGGTTCTTGCTCAGGGCAGCGTTTGCCGCTGACATTACAGCGACTACAGGAATACCTGTGCGAACATACATGTATGGCGTTGATTCACCCTCAAGACGTATTTTACGATATGTTTGAATGCGGACATCGCCGGCCACACTGCTTTTGCCGACGGAAGTTTCTTCATCAGGCCCTTCAGACATCTGTTTGAATATTTCTGGATTTGACGGTTTACCCGTGTATTTTTCAGGCTCGATTGCTCTGGCAAGAATAATCCCTTTATGGTCAATGAGCGCGAAACTGGCCCCTTGAGGCAATTTGTATTCTACGAGAATGTTACGATAGTAGTCCAGTGAAAGCCCTATGCAAATGACACCGGTTACCTTGCCGCTATCATCTTTTAACGGATATCCCAGGTTTAACGTAGCTTTATTGGAAGACCTGCCAATGTGGTACTCGCCTGATGACAGCCTGCCGCTTGCCACTGCATTTTTGAAATATCGTCGGTCCGATACGGAAATAACCTCATTCAACGGGATGGCTGAAGCCCAGATCACTCCAGACGGATCTGCAATGAAAATGTTTGTATACTGGGGGCTAAGTTTTAATATTTCAGTTAATATTGTTTGTGCCTTTAATTGATTGCGGGTCGTGAATTCAGGCAATTTTGACAAGGCAATGAATAGTTGACGCGCTGCTGTAATGCGGCTTTTTTGTTCACGAACTATGGTCTCAGCCAGTTTTTGAGTTTCATTTTTTGCATTTCGGATAGAGTCTCTTCTTTGTTGAAGTCCCGTATTGATGATGATGCAGAGAGCCGGGAGGGCAATGATGAAAACTATTATGAACAGTTGATATTTTATTGAGAGTCGAGATAAGGGCATATATGTTAAACCGCCAGGTAGGATATGTGTATTTCAGATTGGGAAGTATCGGTGTTATTTCCGATTGAAAAATTGTTCTAAAACTGTTTTTAAATACCACGTTAGAGGCCCTGAAGCAATTAATTAACCCGACTCTTGTGAGCCTGGTGATTGTCGTATCTGGTAGAAAAGGTGCGCTGTTCCCGTTCTATCAGTTCCTGTCGAAACACGGTGGTTCTTTGTGGACCTTTTAGTGGAGCTATCGGTGGAGGGGGGACGTAAACAGAAAAAAGCCCTGTAGCTTTGACAGCTTGCAGGGCTTTTGGGGGAATTGGTGGCGGTGCAGAGATTTGAACTCCGGACCTAGCGAATATGAGTCGCTTGCTGTGTAACCACCCAAAACAAATAAGCTTTATGTGTTACCTATTACAGGCATATTCCTCAAAGTTGGTGGTTTTATCTAAAATTTGTGGAACACTTTGTGGAACACTTAAAATACCCTTAGCATACTTGATACACTACACTTACTAAGTTTGTCAACCTTCCAGCACCTCAACTGCATGTACCAACTTTACTGGATTCAGATGGGCATATCTCTCCGTTATCTGAATACTGGAATACCCACTAACCACTCTTTGACTACATATAAGTCAATACCGGCATTCACCAGCCTGGAAGCACAGGTATGCCTCAGAGCATGAATTACGAACTCCTTATCTTCCAGCAAGCCCTATCTCTGCCCTTGTCCACTGCCAAGCTCGTTCGGTTTCATGTATCGTTATTGAGAATGGTTTTACTGATGATATCTGCTGGCGTTCCTCCATAATTACCCTGACTCTTCTGGTCATAGGGATACTTCTGGGCCGTTCTCCCTTGTTGATCCATATACTGATAAGATTGCTGCAGAAGCTTATATCTGCATAGGTAAGGTTAAGTAGCTCAGATAATCTCATGCCGGTACCCGATTGGAACTTCGCATTTTTAGCCGTTTATTTCGCTTTTAGTTTCGAGTAGCTCTACTTTACTTTTACTTTGACATAGTGTGTATCAGTGTGTATAAATTGTCTATGACTAGCAAAGAGATCATAAAACGACTTGAAAGCGAAGGATGGAGTTGTGTCGGCGGTAAAGGCGACCACCAGAAGTACAAACACCCGTCGAAAGCTGGTCATGTAGTAGTGCCACATCCACGGAAAGATGTGGCAATTGGAACTTTGCGCAACATTTACCGGCAAGCTGGTTGGGAATGGAGATAAGCATGTTATACCCTGCATATATTCACATTGGAGACGATCAACACGCCCACGGTGTAACTATTCCCGACTTTCCCGGCTGTTTCTCAGCCGCCGATGAGTGGGAAGATTTACCACGCATGATTCAAGAGGCCGCAGAAGTTTATTTTGAAGGCGAAGATATACCTGTACCGGCACCAACACCATTAGAACAATTGGCCGTTAACCCCGAATATCAAGATGGGGTATGGCTCTTGGTAGACATTGATCTTGCCAAGCTCAAAGTTAAAGCAAAACGAGTTAATATTACGTTGTCAGAAAATCTTCTGCATGAGATCGACCGTTACGCCGTGCAGTACCACATGACTCGTTCCGGTCTATTGGCTCAAGCTGCGGGACAATATATTCACCGCAAAGAAGCAGCATAATCATAAGGTTTTAGTTGCCGATTAACTTTTTTGTTTTTTCATAGCATTTTTCGTGCATTCTTACTGCTCCGCCAGATTCCTTCTCCGGCACATTTAGCGGCACTCGGTTATTCTGTCTCCCTTCCTTGCCAGCGCCACCGCGAAACGCCACCACTCTTCATTTTTACTTCGCCTAACGGATAGCTTTTTTCGATGCTGCGGACGCACCGGTAGTGTTAACGCGGCAATCTTCCGCCTTGCCCGCTTCATTGTTTCCTCCCGACTAACTGTAATGCCGTTCCACCCGGCGGGCTCCGCGCCCGGCGCGGCAGCACTTCGATTACTACCATCACCCCCTTTCCGCAGCAGGGGCACATGCGGCCTGTGGTCGCAACCGGCGCCGGCTGTTGCTCTTCGCGCTGTCCGGTCGCCAGTTGCTCTTGTACCGCTCTCAGCTCTTTCCGGTTTGTCGGACTCCATAGACCAAAGTAGCGTACCTTGTGGAATCCTTCAGGAAGCACGTGCTGGAGATAGCGGCGCAGAAACTCCTCTGCTGGAAGCTTCATCGTTTTCCAGGAAATCATCTGTGTCAGGCTTGACTTTTGGATATTACTTCCAGCATCACTCCGCAATTTTTCAAGCAAGAGCCGAAGAGCCCACTGGATTTTTAAGCAGAAAAGGCAAGAAGATCAGCGTGTTGTCAGCAGCAGAATCCGTTCGATATGCCGCAGCGTCATGAAGAACAGCTCGGCCAGGGGGCGGTGACGAAAAGAAGAGTAGGGGCGGCGGATGTAGCAGGGGCGGGCGCCGGCAAGCAGTGCCGCCAGGCAGCCGGTCAGCAGGCGGTCATCAACCATCAGGATAGAGGACAGTGGGACTCCGGCCAGTGCCCCCGTTTTTTCAAGCCCGTCCGGATATGGCTTTTTTCGGACTCCCGAGATGAAACGGAAGGCGGGGAAGTGTTCGGCAAACCATTGCCGGCGTTCTTCGGTCGGTTTGTTGGAGAGGATGAAAATCATCTCGCCCCCGAAAACCGCCTGGCAATGCTTCAGCCATTCGACAGCTTCGGGGATCGGATAGGGGGCGCCATGATGGGCCAGCACACCATCGAAATCCAGAGCCAGTGCCTTGACCCCGTCAATTTTAAGCGCTGCCGGAGCAATCGTCAGGATACTCTGGTCGTCCGGTGTTTCCCGCAGCAGGCGGGCCAGCTTGTGACGGAAACGGAAACCGAGGCTGAAGCCGGCCAGTATGTGCGCTCCCGGCATCAATTCCCGACTCCCTTGCCCCTTGCCACTTGCCCCTTGCCCCTTGTTGCTCATATCTTCGGCTGATCTCTCTGAACCAGAGAAACAAGATAGTAGACGATGCCGAGGATCAGCAGTGTCGCGGCCAGGAAAGCCTGCTTGTAAAGGTCGTCATGCCGCAGCGTCGAGATCAGGATCTCACGGATAATCGCGACAATGACGACGCCGATGAAAACCAGGATGCTGAAACGGCCACCCTTGAGGTTTTTGATTTCGTTATCCAGCAGTTCGATCATCATCCAGAGAATCAGCAGAGAGCCAAGGGCGGTGAAAACTCCCTTTTCCACATCTCCCCTGAATACGTGCACCATATCCCAGCCGAACATGGCTACGATGGCGATCGACACAACCGCCAGGGCCAGCACCAACACCAGGTTCAGGCCGTGAGTGAAACGCTCGGTGGCCTTGATCAGGAAGGTGTCGACCGCCCGCGACAGGAAAACTTTTTTCATCTCCTCTTCACGGTAGGATGTGCTCATCACATCCAGGTTCATATCCAGTATCTTTTCGACCGCCTCGCGCAGCACCCGGCGATGTTCGCGATCGGAGTAGTTGTTGTCGATCAGGTTCAGCAGGAACTGCCGGATCTGGTTCATGGCGGCATTAACGAAGTGAACGTTGAGCCCGACCTTGACATGGGCATGGCCGATGCGGGTCAGGTGGTTCATGTAATGGTTGTCGTAGATGCCGGAGAACAACGATATGAACCAGTTGCTGTGCATCTCGCGCAGGCGTTCCCGGTTGTTGTGGTTGAGGATCGCGGCGGTTTCCGGCAGTCCGTAGAGGTAGTCGTAAAACGCCAGCGAAAAATTCTCCTGGTTTTCAATGGCCAAAGGCTCGAGCGATTTGAGCAGTTGGGCGTCTTCGTCGGTAAAGCGGTAGTGCTCGCGTAGTTCCTGCATTTTCATCATGCTGTCATCTCCCGTATTTATAAGCGGCGGCGCAGGTTCCTTCGCTGGATACCATGCAGGCGCCGACCGGGGCTTCCGGCGTGCAGACCGTGTCAAAAAGCGGGCAGTCGCAGGGGGCCAGTTTTCCCTTGAGAACCTCGCCGCAGCGACAGGCCGGATTCTCCTGTTCCTCGACGGCGGCGATCTGCAGCACCTTTTCGGCATCGAAGGCGGCCAGTTTCGGTCGAATGGCCAGCCCGCTTCCCGGAAGAATTCCCAGACCGCGCCAGGCAGCATCGCATGGTTCAAAAACCAACTCCAGGATCTTCTGCGCCTTGGGGTTGCCCTCCCAGCTTACAGCCCGGCTGTACTGTATCTCGACGCGATTCTCTCCCGCCAGCAGTTGTGCCAGCAGCATCTCGATCCCCTGCATGACATCGGCCGGCTCAAAGCCGGTTACGACGCAGGGTATATGATGCTTTTCCGCAAGCGGCTTGTAGGCGTTGCCGCCGATGACGGTGCTGACATGGGCCGGGCAGAGGTAGCCGCGCAGGTTCAGATCAGGATCGGATGTCAGAATCTCCATCGGCACCGGCATGGTCTTGTGCGAGGCCAGTACGCAGTAGTTGGTCAGTTTCAGGCGGGCCGCTTCCAGGATGCTGGCCGCAACGGTCGGCGCCGTAGTTTCGAAGCCGACCCCCAGGAAGATGACCCGGCGCTCCGGATTGTTCCTGGCCAGCGAAACCGCATCCAGCGATGAATAGACGATGCGGATATCGGCGCCCTTGGCCCGCTCTTCCATCAGCGATGAGCGGCTGCCGGGAACCCGCAGCATATCACCGAAGGTAGCCACGATGTTGCGGGGATCGGCCGTACAGAGCAGCGCCTTGTCCAGATAACTTACCGGGGTAACGCAGACCGGGCAGCCCGGGCCCGAGACCAGCCGGACATTCTCGGGCAGAAGCGAACGCAGGCCGTACTGATAGATCGACATGGTGTGGGTGCCGCAGACCTCCATGAAGTTGACCGGTGCGGTCAGGCGCTCGGACATGCGGCGGATGTTGGCGGCCATGTTCTGCACCAGTTCCTTGTCGCGAAACTCGTCCTGAAATTTCATGCCATATCCTCGGGAGAAAAAATCTCCTTCATCATACGCAGCGTTTCCTCGGCATATTCCTCATCCAGTCTGGAGATGGCGAAGCCGGCGTGTACGATGACATAGTCTCCCACGGCCACCTCTTCACCCAGCAGCATGATGCTGGCCTCCTTCTTGACGCCATCCACTTCTGCCACAATATCATCGCCCGCCCTACTGATGATTTTCATCGGAACACCAAGACACATGGTTAAAATCCTTTCTTATGGAATATGGGCCGCAATGGCGGCCTGGCCGAGAGCGATGCCGCCATCATTGGGCGGAACCAGTCGCTGGGTGAAAACCTCGATCCCCTGTGAAACGAGGGGAGTATATACCAATTCGCTTAAAAGACGATTCTGAAAAACGCCGCCCGACAGGACAACCCGATCCAGGCTGGTGCTCTTGCCGATCTGCAGGCAGACCTCCACAACGGCCGAAGCGACCGTGGCATGGAAGCGTCTGGAGATTACGGCGGTACGGATGCCGGCCTGCATTTCCGCCAGGATCTCAGGGAAGATCGGGGAAAAGTCCAGCTGGATAGGTTTTGATTCATTGGATACGATTCTGTATGTATAGTCCACCCCTTGATAAAGCCCTGCCTCCTCACCTTCAGCCGTCTCCGCCAGCGCTTCCAGTTCGATCGCGGCCTGACCGTCATACGACACAGAATGTCGTATATTCAGCAGTGCTGCCACCGCATCAAAAAGACGGCCGCAACTGGACGTCAACGGCGAGTTGATCCCGCGCTGCAGCATGCTTGCAAAAAGACTTTTCTCATGGTTTTTCAGCCGCTTCGCGATCGGGTGATCCATGCTGAATGCATCAATACCGATGGCGCCATGCAGGTATGACAGAGCCATGCGCCATGGCTCGCGGACGGCTGCATCTCCGCCCGGCAGCGGGATCGGCCGGAAATGGGCGGCCCGCTGATAACCGCTATAACCGCCCACCAGAAATTCGCCCCCCCAGATTGTGCCGTCGCTGCCGTAACCGGTGCCGTCCAGGATGACGCCCAGGACTTTGCCCTCCAGGCCGTTTTCGGCCATGCAGGCCGCCAGATGGGCATGATGGTGCTGGACCTTGACCAGCGGCAGGCCGCATTCCTCGGCAAAGCGGGTAGACAGATAGTCCGGGTGCTGATCGCAGGCGACTATTTCAGGCCTGATTTGTAGGATGCCGGACAGATGCTTGATTGTATGGCGGAATGAGTCGCAGGTTACATAGTTTTGAAGATCACCGATGTGCTGGCTTAAAAACGCCCGGTCGCGGTCGGCCAGGCAGACGGCGCTCTTCAGTTCGGCTCCGACGGCCAGGATCGGCCGGCTGCGAAACGGCAGCCTGACCGCGCGTGGAGCATAGCCGCGGGCGCGGCGATAGAAGAGCGGCCTGCCCTGAAATACCCGCATGACCGAGTCATCGCTGCGGATATGGATCGGGCGATCATGGGTCAGGAAGTAGTCGGCGATTTCCGCCAGGCGTATCAGAGCATCGTCGTCCTGGAAAGCGACCGGTTCGTCGGAGATGTTGCCGCTGGTCATGACCAGGGCTTGAAAGTTGTCCCGCATGATCAGATGATGCAGCGGTGCATAGGGCAGCATCAGGCCGACCCAGCCGTTGGCGGGCGCCACCAGTTCTGACAGCGGGGAGTCGGGCTGCTTGCGCACGATGACGATCGGGCTTTCCGGCGAGGCCAGCAGGCGTTTTTCGGTTTCATCCAGCAGCGCCAGTCGGTGGGCCGTTGCAAGGTCGGCCGCCATGACGGCAAAGGGCTTCTCGTCACGTTTTTTGTGTTCCCGCAGCCTTGCAACCGCCTGCGGATTGCAGGCATCCACGGCCAGGTGATAGCCGCCGATGCCCTTGATGGCCAGGATTTTTCCTTCCTTGAGGAGTTCAGCCGCTTGGCGGATGGCGGAGTCACCTGTCACCTCTCCCCCCTCCCAACCTTCCCCCGCTGGGGGGAGGAGCTTAACTCCCTCCCCAGGAGGGGGAGGGTTGGGGAGGGGGGAGGGGATCAGTCTCATCTGCGGCCCGCAAACCGGGCAGGCGATCGGCTGGGCGTGGAAGCGGCGATCCATGGGGTCCCGATATTCCGTCAGACAGTCGCAGCAGAGCGGAAAAGCGGCCATGGTGGTTTTGGGGCGATCATAGGGAATGCCGGTGATGATACTGTAGCGCGGGCCGCAGTTGGTGCAGGTGATGAAGGGGTAGCGGTAGCGCCGGTCGGCCGGATCGAAGAGTTCCTCCAGACAGTCGGGACAGACGGCGGAGTCCGGGGCGATCTGGATGGCAGGATCTCCGCCTGCACTGGCCAGGATCGAAAAGTCGCTGTCCGCGGCGAGCGCTATATCTTCTCTGACATGTGAACTGATCACCGCCAGCGGGGGAAGGTCGCTGGCCAGTGCCTTGTCAAAGGCGACCAATCCGGCCCCGCTCCCCTGAATCTCGATCTCGACCCCGGCCGGGGTGTTGCGAACCCAGCCGACCAGATCCAGCTTACGTGCAATTTTAAATACAAAGGGGCGGAAACCCACCCCCTGCACTATGCCTCCGATATTATAACGACGGCGAGTCAGCGGCATGTTTGGGGGTGTCTTTCGATCTGGTATTCAATTGTATTGACCTTCTGAAACACGTTATCGCATCCACAATTTTATACTCTCGTTAATCGTTCCAGCAGCAGATCCTCCAGATTCCTCCGGCTGTCAAATACTGCTGTCACATACACAATATTTCCGTCAATGCGATAAATGATACGCCAGGGAGACAGGATTAACTCGCGGTACTGGACGATACCGTGTTGCAGAAGTTCAGGAACCACCCTGCCTTTGTCGGGAAAATTGTTCAGTGTTGCGGCTCGCTCACGAATTCTGCCAAAAACTGCAACTGCCGCATCAACACTGTCAGCGGCGATGAAGTCAACAATTCCTTCCAGATCAGCCTCCGCGGTTCTGGTCCAGGCAACCCGAAAAGGATGTATTGCCGTCATGCAGCTTGTTCCTTGCGCGTCATCAGCCCCGCTTCAATGCGGGAAAAAACCACATCCTGATCGTTCAAACGACCTGCGCGAATATCATCCTCGCCCTGTACCATGAGTTTAAGCAGATCTATGGTGTTCCTCATGCTCTCGTAACTTACAGGATCCTGCAAAACGGCGCGTGCCAGGCCGTTCTGGGTGATGATCACCGGTCGGCGGGTTTCATTGACCTGATTCAGCAGGTGGGCGGCATTACCCTTCAGGTACGTTACCGGTTGAATATCTTCTATAAGGTTCATAATATGCCTCCGTAACTAATTACGTACCATATTCGGTCGCATTGCTGCAAGCTATCATAAATTTAATTCGATCAGGATATTGTTCCGGCCTTCAGCCACTGATACCAGGCCGGCATGCCTTCGCCGCTGCGGGCCGAAACCTCGAAGATGGTGATGTCCGGATTCACGCGGCGCGCATACTGCTTGCACTTTTCCACGTCGAAATCCAGATGCGGCAGCAGGTCGGTCTTGTTCAGCAGCATGACGGTCGAGTTGCGAAACATCTGCGGATATTTGAGTGGCTTGTCCTCTCCCTCGGTGACGGAAAGGACGGCTACCTTGTGCTGCTCTCCCAGGTCGAAGGCGGCCGGACAGACCAGGTTGCCGACATTCTCGATCAGCAGGATGTCCAGCTTGTCAAGATCGAAGCCTTCGGTGCCATGCATGATCATGTGGGCGTCCAGGTGGCAACCGGCGCCGGTGTTGATCTGGCGGACCGGTACACCGGTGGCGGCGATGCGCTGCGCGTCGTTATCGGTCTGCTGGTCCCCTTCTATCACGGCAAAGCGGAATGATCCCGAAAGATCCCGCAGGGTGCGTTCCAGCAGCGTCGTCTTGCCTGAGCCGGGCGAGCTGACCAGATTGAGGACAAAAATGCCCTTTTCCCTGAACAGGGCGCGATTGAATCCCGCCAGACGGTTGTTTTTACCGAGGATGTCTTCTTCGATCGTGATGATGCTGCGCTTTTTAGATTCGTGGCTGTCTGAATGATCATGCTCGTGATCGTGATGATCATGTTCGGCGGTTGGGCATCCGCAGGTGGTGCACATATCCATCTCCTGTGATTTCGGTATAGTGTTGGAAGCGTAGCATGCTTTAAAGTGGTTATGCAACTGCCGGAAAGGGAGGACTATGTTTACATGCCGTTGAACTGCAGCTGGTGCAGCCGGAAGTAGATTCCGCGGGCGCACATCAACTGTTCGTGGGTGCCCTCCTCGGCCTTGACGCCGCGGTGGATAGTTACGATGCGGTCCGCATCCCGGACCGTGGAGAGGCGGTGGGCGATCACAAGCGAGGTGCGTCCCTGCATCATGCCCCGGATGCCCTCCTGGATCATCTGCTCGGATGCCGAGTCGATGCTGGCGGTGGCTTCATCCAGCACCAGTATCTCCGGGTCAAAGGCCACCGCCCGGGCAAAGGAGATCAGCTGCTTTTCACCGACCGAGAAGTTGTTGCCCCGTTCCCGCACCTCTTCCTCATAGCCACGGGGCAGCCGCTCTATGAAGCGATCGGCACCGACTGCGGCCGCCGCCTTGAGTACCCGTTGGCGGGCCTGCTCGTCCCCCAGGCAGATATTGAATTCGATGCTGCCGGTGAACAGGCAGGGGTCCTGAAGCACGACTCCGATCCTGCGGCGCACATTTTCCAGCGGCAGCTCGCGGATGTCGCGCCCTTCGATGCGAATGCTGCCGCGCTCGATCTCGTACAGGCGGGTCAACAGGCGGGTGATGGTGGTCTTGCCGCCGCCGCTCTCGCCGACCAGGGCGATCCGCTCTCCGCGGGCAACGGACAGGTTGAAGGATGTCAGGATGTCATTGCCGTCCTGATAGGAGAAGGAAACATTGCGGAATTCGATCAGAGGAGGGCCAGTGGACAGGGAAAATTCTTCTGCATTTTCCTGTTTTTGGCTTTCCTGTACGCTGTCCGCTGTTTTCTGTTCACTGATTTCTGTATCCAGCAGTGCAAAAATTCTTTCCAGCGCCGCCATGGCGCCCTGCATGACCGAGTATTTGGCGGAAAGGTCGCGGATCGGCGAGAAGAATTTCTCGATATACTGGATGAAGGCCACCAGCACGCCGAAGGTCAGGGCGCCCTTGACAATCTCGCCGCCGCCGTACCAGATGATCAATGCGATGGCAATCGACGAGAGCGCCTCGACCAGAGCATAGAGTGAGGCATCCCAGAAGATGACCGGCATGTTGGCGTCGCGGTAGGAGGCGTTCAGCAGGCTGAAGCGGCGTTCCTCGTCCTTTTCCCGGTTGAAGATCTGGATGATGCTGATTCCGGAGATGCATTCATTCAGAAAGGCGTTGAGATTCCCCAGGCGGGCACGCACCTCGCGAAACGACTGGCGCATGCGGCGGCGGAAGGTATAGGCGACATAGATCAGGATCGGCAGAATCGAAAAAGTCACCAGCGACAGTTTCAGGTTCATCCAGAGCATGACCGATATGATCCCGATCAGCAGCAGAATGTCGCCGACAATCGTGATGATGCCGGAGGCGAACATCTCTCCCAACACTTCGACGTCGCTGGTCAGGCGGGTAACGGCACTGCCGACCGGCACCCGGTCAAACCAGGTGACGGGCAGGTGCAGGACATGCCGGTACAGTTCGGAACGCATGTCGGCCATGACCCGTTGCCCCACCGACTGCAGCAGGTAGACCTCCAGAAACGAGAGCAGTGATTCGAGCAACAGGATGCCCAGAAATGCCAGGGCAATTGTTTCCAGGCCGGCCAGTCTGCCGTTGATGATGTGATTGTCGATGGCCAGCTTGATGATCCAGGGTTGTGCCAGGCGGCAGGCGGCCACCAGCGGCAAGATCAGCAGGACTGCGATAATAGCGGAGCGATAGGGGGAAACATAGCGTGCAAAACGCCGCAGCAGGATGCCGTCATAGGCTTTGCCGGCTACTTCTTCTTCGTAGATACCACCATGTCGCATGCAGTTTTGTCCATCTCGTAGCGGGATAATAAGGGTTCGGCATCTTAGCAGATCTGTTGGCGGTTGTGATAGCGACTATTATTCCATTTCCATATCAAAGCGCCCTCTTCGTTGGCTCGTATTCGGCTCCTCAACATACTGTTTGTATGCCTTCGTCGCCTCAATCCTCGCCGCCTTGAGTGCATCTCTGATCTGAAATTGGAATTAGTTGTTGGTCTGGGAAAGCGGCAGATAGATATGGAAGGCAGTTCCCTCTCCCGGTTTTGATTCGGCCTGTATCTGGCCGCGATGGTGCCGGAGGACCGAGTGGCTGATTGCCAGCCCCAGTCCCATGCCTTTCTGGCTTCCCATCTCCTTGGTTGTGAAATACGGGTCAAAAATCCTGGGAAGATTTTCCGGAGCGATTCCGACGCCCGAATCCTTGAAAATAATATGCAGATAATCACCCGGATCAAGCGCCTGCTCATTGATTGCCGCCAGGCTGCAGAGTGAAGCGGATACTTGCAGCGTGCCCCCTTGCGGCATCGCTTCGCGAGCGTTGATCGTCAGGTGCGAAATGACATGCCTGAACTGAGCCGCATCGATCCGGACCGGCGGCAGGTCGGCGGGCAGGTCCGTGACGCACGAAGTGGAGGTCCCTCTCAGTTCGGCTTCGATTCCGGCAATGATCAGCGGCGGCAGATGGGTCAGCTCCAGGATCGCATCACCTCCCTTGGCTAGTGTCAGCAGGCGCTTGCCAAGTTGTCGTGCATTATCAAAGGATTTCTCGGCAATTCCCAAAAGCTCGGCGGTTTTGCTGTCCGGATCGGCACACATGCGCGCCAGTGACACATAACCCAGTATGACCTGCAACAGATTGTTGAAGTCGTGCGCCATGCCCCCCGCCAGGATGCCGATGGCCTCCAGCTTTCTGGTTTTCTGGGTTTCTGCTTCCAGCATGCCATGCCGTTTTTTCAGTTCAATTATTTCCAGGCAGTGGTCCAGAGCCGCCAATAGACGACTGAGATCGACCGGTTTGGGAACAAACTGGTTGATGCCGACATCTATGGCCTCGATCAGGTAGTTGGTCTCACTGAAAGCGGTCATGCAGACGACCTGAGCTTCAGGATCCATGGCCCGTATCCGGCGCACCATCTCCAGGCCGTTCATCTGCGGCATCATGATGTCAGTCAGTACTATATCGGGACGGTGTTCGCGATAGGCATCCAGCCCCGATTGGCCGTTTACGCGGGTGATCAGCCGATACCCCCTGAGCGTCAGGATCCTTGAAACCTGTTCACGGGTGGATGCTTCATCTTCCACGTACAGAAGGGTTACATCGGCATAGCGCAAGTTGCTTGTGTCGGACACAGCGGCCTCGTATCAGCTGAAATGGGCAGGTATGATTAATTTGTATCAGATAATCGGCAAACTGCAAATGTTCAGATCCGGTGCTGCAACGTCGCTACATCATGTCCACCGGATCGATGTCTACGGAGATGCGGATTGTAGAACCTTTGCGTGACTGTTGTCGCCAGGCCACAATCAGTCGATGCAGGTCGCCGCGTGTCACGGCTTTGAGCAGGATCTGGCGCCGGAAGCGGCTGCGCAGGCGGTAGATCGGGGATTGAGCCGGACCGAGCACTTCCACCCTCGCCTTGATCTGCTGTTTCAGCTTTATCAGCAGCCGGGCGAATTGTTCGGCCTGTTCGGAAACAAGCTGTTCCGATATTCCGGAGATGCCGATCGAGGCCAGAAACGAAAAGGGGGGATAGCCGGCATCCTGGCGAAATTCGAGTTCCTGCCGGTAAAAACCGGCAGCGTCGTGTTCGGCTGCAGAAAGAATGGCGTAATGGTCGGTATCATAGGCCTGAACCAGTACCCGACCCGGCAGCTCACCTCGGCCGGCGCGGCCGATGACCTGCGACAGCAGCTGGAAAGTGCGCTCGGCAGCCCGGAAGTCCGGCATTCCCAGGCCGGCCTCGGCATTGATGACGCCCACCAGGGTCACGCCCGGAAAATCGTGTCCCTTGGCGATCATCTGGGTACCGATCAATATATCGGCGCTGCCGTCGCTCATCTTTGAGAGCAGCCGTCCGTGGCTGCCCTTGCCGGAGGTCGTATCGCTGTCCATGCGCAGCAGGCGCGCCTGGGGCAGCAGTTCTTTCAGGTCGTATTCCAGTTTCTCGGTGCCGGCCCCCAGTTCAGACAGTTCGGTTCCGCCGCAGGCTGGACAGGTACCGGGCGCCGGGACGGCGTAGTCACAGTAATGACAGATGCTCTGGCCGCGTTGACGATGGAAGGTCAGTGTGACGGAGCAGTTGGGGCAGGAGAGCGGTTCTCCGCAGGCGCTGCAGACCAGAAAGGTGGCGAATCCGCGGCGATTGAGAAAGACTATCGACTGCTGATTCTGCTCCAGGGTCTGGTCCAGCAGGCGGGCCAATGCCGGCGAGACCGTTTCTTTGATGCCCTTCATCGCAATACGTTCCACGGTCGGCATCGGGCGGTTCTCAACCCGCTCCGGCAGCTCAAGCAGAGTCAGTCGCCCCTGTTGTGCGGAGTGGATGCTGGTCACCAGCGGAGTCGCCGAGCCGAGCACCACGGCGGCCTGTTCCATTCTGCCCCGCACCAGTGAAAGGTCGCGGGCATTGTAGCGCAATCCGTCGGACTGTTTGAAAGAGGATTCGTGCTCTTCATCGACGATGATGACGCCGATGCGCTCCAGCGGAGCGAAAATCGCCGAGCGGGCTCCGATCACGATCCGCGCCAGCCCCCGCCGGATGCGGCGCCATTCGTCGTAACGCTCGCCATCGGAAAGTCCGCTGTGCAGGATCGCAATTCCTCCACCGAAGCGGGCCTGGAAGCGTCCGGTCAGTTGCGGTGTTAGTGCAATCTCCGGCACCAGCACCAGCGCATTCAGGCCTTTATCGAGGGCATGGGAGATGGCCTGCAGATAGACTTCGGTCTTACCACTGCCGGTAACGCCATACAGAAGGAAGGCGCTGAACTGCCGCCGGTCAATGCAGGCCGTAATCGTATCCAGAGCGTCTTTCTGATGGGTATGCAACTGGCGCGCTTCGTCACGCTTGAATACCTGGTCTTTGAACGGATCCCGGTATACCTCGCGCTCCTGCACCGTTATCAGACCCAGTTCGGTCAGCCGTTTGAGTTGCGCGGAGCAGCTCCCGAAGCGTTTTCCAAGCACCGCGGCCGGTATGTCTCCGGCCTCGCGGATGACAGCCAGTATTTCCAAAGCCTTGGCGCCAGGCTGGCGAACGGTTTCCGAGACCGGCCCCGGCAGATAAAATTTTTCACGGCGGACCGTTTTTCCACCGGTCAGAGTGGTATCTCCGCCAGCGCCCTCTTTCCGGGACTGGACATTGATGCCGGCCGGCAGGGCCGTCCGCAGCACTTCTCCCAGCGGATGCATGTAATATGAGGCTGCCCAGCGAAAAAACTCCAGCTCATTGGAGGTCCAGAGCGGCTCGCTGTCCAGTACCTCGATGATCTCTTTCAGCTTTTCAATGGAAGAGTCGGCCGCCGTTTCCAGGATGTAGCCGGTCAGCCTGCGTCGGCCGAATGGAACCAGAACACGACGTCCCGGCAGGGCCTGCCCGCGCAACGGGTCAGGCACCAGGTAGTGAAATGTTCTGTCCAGATAAAGCGGGATGGCAACTTCGATGATCTGGGGAGGGGACGTCATGCGATAAGCGGATTAACAGTGAAGAGGCGCATAGCCCGTCTTACCAATACTTCTTGGGTGGGTCGGTTTTGCCGATCAGTTTGATCTCGCCATCAATGACCTTGAACATGTCGCCGATCTCGTTGGTCCAGGCATCGCCCTCATCCAGCGGCGCCGGGACTTCACGTCTTCCCAGAAAGATCTCTTCTCCTTCGATTAAAGCGAACCAGTCCAGTGCTCCGGTCATCCAGATTCTAGTGTTCATTGCCATGTTGATTTATCCTTTGCAGGGCTAATCTCTTGATTGCCCGATGTTATTGGTGTTATCAATCCGGGCGGGCACAAGGCCCGCCCCTACGAAAGGCGGTTTTTGAAATCGTCGTAACCAAAGCTGCGCAGCACCTTCAGCTCTTCCGTTTCCGGTTCGTAGGTGCAGATGTGGGGATGCTGGATGCCGTTGAAGGTGGTGGTCTTGACCATCGTGTAATGGGCCATGTCCAGAAATGCCAGCCGGTCGCCGGTTTTGAGCGGCTTTTCAAAGGACCAGTCGCCGATGATGTCCCCGGCCAAGCAGGATGGCCCTCCCAACCGGTAGGTGTGCGGTTTTTCTCCGGCGTCAAAACCGCCCAGAACTCCGGGACGGTACGGCATTTCCAGGATATCCGGCATGTGGCAGGTGGCCGACACATCCAGGATGGCGATCTCCATGCCGTTGTTTACCACATCCAGCACCTCGCCCACCAGCAGGCCGGTACCGATCGCAATCGCCTCGCCCGGCTCCAGATAGACCTCCAGGTCGTACTTCTCCCGGAAATACCTGACCAGTTCCACCAGACCGTCTATGTCGTATCCCTCACGTGTGATGTGGTGGCCGCCCCCCAGGTTGAGCCATTTCATCCCCGGCAGAAACCGGCCGAATTTCTCTTCGAAGGCCCGGGCGGTACGCTCCAGCGGCTCGAAGAGCTGCTCGCAGAGGGTGTGGAAGTGCAGTCCTTCGACTCCGCTCAGGGACCGCCCTTCGAATTCGGCGAGGGGGATGCCCAGGCGCGAGTTGACGGCGCAGGGGTCGTAGATATCGGTGTGCCCCTCGGAGTGTTCCGGATTGACCCGCAGCCCGATGGAAACGCGTCCCTGTTCTTTCTCCCACAGCGGACGGAAGCGTTCCAGCTGGTTGAAAGAGTTGAAAACCAGGTGGTTGGAGATGCCGAGCAGTTCAAGCACGTCGCTCTCCTTGAAGGCGGCGGAGAAACTGTGCACCTCGCGGCCAAACTCCTCACGCCCCAGGCGCGCCTCCCAGGGGGAGCTGGCGCAGACACCCTGCAGCGTTTTGCTGATGAGCGGGAAGACGCTCCACATGGAGAAGGCCTTCATCGCCAGCAGGATCTTGGCGCCGCTGCGCTTCTGCACGTCATCCAGTATAGCCAGATTGTGGCGCAAACGTCCCAGGTCCACCACGTAGGCGGGGGAGGGGGCCAGTTCAAGAATTTTGGGGATGTCGATACCGGTCAATTGACTTACAGCTCCGGCCATTCGCCGCCGTCAACCACAACCGTCGGCAGCCCCATCGGACCAAGTACATCCAGAAACAGCTCCGGATCAAACTGCTCCATGTTCCAGACTCCCGGCGCATGCCACTTGCCGGTCAGCATCATGATGGCGCCGACCACGGCCGGTACGCCGGTGGTGTAGCTGATGGCCTGGGACTGAACCTCTTTGTAGCAGGCCTCGTGATCGCAGATGTTGTAGATGTAGACCTGCTTTTTCTGTCCGTTCTTCGTCCCGCGGGCGATGACGCCGATGCAGGTTTTGCCCTTGGTCAGCGGTCCCAGGGAGCCTGGATCGGGCAGCAACGCTTTCAAAAACTGGATCGGCACGATCTTCTGGCCGTTGTATTCCACCTCGTCGATGCGGGTCATGCCGACGTTCTGCAGCACTTCCAGGTGCTTGAGGTAGTTATCGGAGAAAGTCATCCAGAACTGGGCCTTTTTGATGGTCGGGATGTGTCTGACCAGCGACTCCATCTCCTCGTGGTAGAGGCGGTAGATGTTCATCGGACCGATTCCCTCCGGGAAGTCGAAGGAGTGTTTGGTGGTCAGCGGCGGACTCTCGACCCATTGACCATTTTCCCAGTGACGGCAGGTGGCGGTAACCTCGCGGATGTTGATCTCCGGGTTGAAGTTGGTGGCAAAGGGCTGGCCGTGACTGCCGGCGTTGGCGTCGATAATGTCGATCTCTTCAACCACGTCCAGGTATTTTTTGGCGGCCAGAGCCGTGTAGACGTTGGTGACGCCCGGATCGAAGCCGGACCCCAGGAGCGCCATCAGCCCCTTCTCCCGGAAACGCTCCTGATAGGCCCACTGCCAGGAGTATTCGAATCTGGCGGTGTCCAGCGGTTCGTAGTTGGCGGTGTCCAGGTAATCTACGCCGGTTTCCAGGCAGGCATCCATGATGGTCAGGTCCTGGTAGGGGAGCGCCACGTTGATGACCAGTTTGGGCTGTTCATGTTTGATCAGCGCCACCAGTTCCGGCACGTTGTCGGCATCCACCCGGACCGTCTTGATGCTGTTGCCCAGCTGGGCGGCGATGATGTCGCACTTGGATTTGGTACGGGAAGCCAGCGTGATTTCGCTGAAGATGTCGCGGCGCTGGGCGCATTTGTGAGTGACAACCTGACCGACGCCGCCGGCGCCAATAATAAGTACCTTGCTCATGTTTTATTCCCCCAGGTAGGTATAGCCTAACAGTGTCCTGTCCAGCAATTCGACGAAATGGCTGCTCTCCTCAATGGAGATTTTTTTCTGAGCCACGCTCTTTTCCAGGTTGTCTCTGACGCGCTTCAATATTTCCGGCCCCTTGTACTGCACGTACTTCAGGGTCTCCCAAGTGGCGTCGCCGTTGATGACGGTATCGATCATGTAGCCGGTTTTCTTGTTGAAGGTGATGTGCACGGCGTTGGTATCGCCGAACAGATTGTGCAGATCCCCCAGGATTTCCTGGTAGGCGCCGATCAGGAAAAAACCGATGTAATAGTCCTCATCTTTACGGATCTTATGCAGCGGCAGGTATTTTGTGCGTCCGTTTTCGCCGACGAAACTGGTGATCTCGCCATCCGAATCGCAGGTGATATCGGCAATGGAGGCCATCACGTCCGGCTTCTGGTTGAGGCGCTGGATGGGCGTGATCGGGAAGAGCTGGTCGATGGCCCAGGAGTCGGGGATCGACTGGAACAGGGAAAAATTGGCAAAATAGGTCTGGCGCAGGTGTAGTTGGAAGTTCTGCAGCTCCTCGGGGATCGGTTTGATCTTTTCTACGATGCTGTTGATCTTTCTGATGATCTTGGCGTAGAGCCATTCGGCGATGGCCCGATCGTTGAGCGTCAGGTATCCCAGGTTGAACAGGCTGACCGCCTCGTTGATCAGCTGGAGCGTGTCGTGGTAATCCTCGCGCAGTGAATAGCGGTCGATGCTTTTGTATATATCCATCAGTTTCTTGACGGTGGGCGCCAGTTTCTCCGCTTGGGCAATAAGCTCTTCAAAATCCGGCATGAGGTGCTGAGTATTGGTGTTGAGTACATTGGTGACCAGCACCGAGTAATGGGCAACGGTTGCCCGACCCGATTCGGAAATGATGTTGGGACATTCGACGCCGGCATCGTCACAGATGTTTTTGATCTGGTAGATGACGTCATTGGCGTATTCTTCGACCGAATAGTTGACGCTGGAGAAATAGCTCGATTTTGAACCGTCGTAATCGACTCCCAGCCCTCCGCCGATATCCAGATATTCAATCCCGACCCCCAGCTTTTTCATCTCGGTGTAGACACGGGCAACCTCGATCAGGGCGGTCTTGATCTTGTCGATCTTGGTGATCTGGCTGCCGATGTGGGAGTGCAACAGTTTGACCGAACCCAGCATCCCCTGATCTTCCAGCATCCGGATAGCGGCGATGATCTCGGACATGCGCAGGCCGAATTTGGCGTCCTCTCCGCCCGAGGTGGCCCATTTGCCGGTTCCCTTGGAGGAAAGCTTGACCCGGATCCCCAGTTTGGGCGTAATGCCGGTCTTTTTTACCAAAGCGATGATTTTTTCGAGTTCGAATAGTTTCTCCACCACCAGCGTGATGTCGAAACCGATCTTGGTGGCATACAGGACCGTTTCAATGTATTCGGCATCCTTGTAACCATTGCAGATGATCGGCAGGTTGTTGCCGCTGGATATGGAAATTCCGGCCACCAGTTCCGGCTTGGAACCGACCTCAAGTCCGATGTTGTAACGCTTGCCGTAGGCCGCTATTGCTTCCACCACCTGACGCTGCTGATTGACCTTGATCGGATAGAAGGTCTGGTACTTGGCGGGGTAATCATTCTCCTGTATCGCATTTTTGAAGACGCGGTTGATCGAAGCGATGCGACCCTGGAGCACGTCCATGAAGCGGAGCAGGATGGGGGGCTTGATCTTGCGCTTGATCAGGTCGTCCATCAGGTCGCGCAGGTCGATGGATTGTTTGGAGTTCGACGAAGGGTGTACGCACATGTTGCCCTTCTTGTTGATCGAAAACAGGTCGGCGCCCCAGTTATCTATATTGTAAATCTTGGTGGATTCATTGATGGTCCATTTTTCCATTATCAGTTCCCTGTTCCCGGTTTGTCTGGTCCCAAATAAACTCCTCTATTTATTGCATAGAAAAGGCAAAGTCAATTTTTAATTGAAGCGGAGACCGGTATACGCGAATGCAGCAAGGTCTGCCTTGACTTTGTACTCCGGAATGATTACTTTCTTTTCAATTTGCACACCCATTAGATACGCTATCTCTTTTACAGGTGTCCCCATGCCCAAATATACCGGCAGAAAGCTGTTTCAACAGGAAATTCTAAACCGCCATGTTGGCGAAATCAGAAATCTGCTGCACGTCCTCGAGTTGCGGGATGCCTTCGATGAAGATGAAAATCGTCCAAAGATGGATATGTATGAAACCGGCCAGGAGATCGTGATCGAGTTTGATCTGCCCGGGTTCGCCCTGAATGACGTCAAACTCAAAATGTGTGGTATGTCAATGGTTCTGGAAGCCTATCGACCATGGGAACAAAACGATGGAAAATTTATTTGTGTTGAACGCAGCCACGGTCGCTTTCACCATGCGGTACTGATCCCCGGCAACATTGATCCCTGCGGTATCAGGGCGGAATATCGGCTGGGTGTGCTGCGGGTGATCTGCCCGAAGAGCGGAGAGCGGCTGGTGCCGATAAAGGAGATTCAGATTGATCGAGATTGATAACGAAGCCGAACAAGGTCCGGAAGAACTTAAGATCCCCGACGTATTGCCGATGCTGCCGATCCGGGATGTGGTGGTCTATCCGTTTATGATTATCCCGCTGTTTGTCGGCCGCGAGATGTCGGTCAAGGCGGTTGACAACGCCCTGGCGGGTGACCGGATGATCCTGCTGGCTACCCAGCATGATGTTGGCGATGAGGATCCTCCGCCCGAAAAAATCTATGAAGTCGGCACTGTTGCGATGATCATGCGGATGCTGAAGCTGCCGGATGGCCGCGTCAAAATTCTGGTTCAGGGTCTGGCCAAGGCCCGCATCACCGAGTATGTCACATCCGATCCATTCTACACTGTTCGAGTGGAACGCCAGCACGATGTTCCGCTGGTTGATATCTCGCTGGAGGTCGAAGCGCTGATCCGCACCGTGCGGGAACAGCTGACCAAGGTAATGGAGCTGGGCAAGCAGGTCTCGCCGGAAGTGATGGTTATTCTGGAAAACATTCAGGATCCGGGCAGCATGGCTGACCTGATCTCCAGCAATCTCGGCCTGAAGGTCGCCGATGCCCAGCAGTTGCTGGAAATTAACGATCCGATTGTACGCCTGACCAAGGTTAACGAGTTCCTCAATCGCGAGTTCGAGCTGCTGAGCGTGCAGGCCAAGATCCAGAGCGCGGCCCGTGACGAGATGGGCAAGAACCACAAGGAATATTATCTGCGTGAGCAGATGAAGGCGATCCAGAGCGAACTGGGGGACAATGAAGGCAAAGAGGAGCTGGCTGAAGTCAGAAAGGCCATCGAATCTGCCAAAATGCCCGAGGCGGTTCAAAAAGAGGCGCTCAAGCAGTTGGGACGTCTTGAAAACATGCACCCGGATGCCGGCGAGGCCGGGATTATCCGCACCTATCTGGACTGGATGGTGGAGCTTCCCTGGAGCAAGTCTACCCGCGACAGCCTGGACATCATCCGCGCCAAGAAAATTCTCGACGACGATCACTTCTACCTGGACAAGATCAAGGAACGCATCCTGGAATTTTTGGCCGTACGCAAGCTGAAGAAGAAGATGAAGGGGCCGATCCTCTGTTTCGTCGGCCCGCCGGGTGTCGGTAAAACTTCACTGGGCAAGTCGATCGCCCGCGCCATGAATCGCAAATTCGTGCGTATTTCCCTGGGGGGTGTACGCGACGAGGCCGAGATCCGCGGTCACCGCCGCACCTATATCGGCGCCATGCCGGGGCGCATACTGCAGGGGATGAAGCAGGCCGGCGCCAACAATCCGGTCTTCATGCTGGACGAACTGGACAAGCTCGGCTACGACTACAAGGGTGACCCCTCCTCGGCTCTGCTGGAAGTGCTGGACCCGGAACAGAATCATTCCTTCTCCGATCACTATATCAACCAGCCTTTCAATCTCTCCAATGTGATGTTCGTTGCCACCGCCAACCAGCTGGATCCGATTCCGTCGGCGCTGCGCGACCGGATGGAGGTCATCAACCTGGCCGGCTATACCGAAGAGGAAAAGCTGGAGATTGCCAAACGTTACCTGGTGCCGCGCCAGACCACCGAAAATGGTCTCAAGCCCAAACATATCAGTTTTGACGACGAATCGATCAGTGAAATTATTTCCAAGTACACCCGTGAAGCCGGGCTCCGCAATCTGGAACGTGAAATCGGCAAGGTCTGCCGCAAGGTGGCCCGCAAGGTGGCCGAAGGGAACAAGCGCCTTACCAAGGTCACCGCCAGGAGTCTGCATACCTACCTGGGAGCGCCGAAATACATACGCGAGGAAGATCTGGACAAGAACGAGATCGGCGTTGTCAACGGTCTGGCCTGGACCCCGGTGGGTGGTGAAATCCTGCACATCGAGGCTACCTTGATGAGCGGCAAGGCCGGGTTGACCCTGACCGGCCAGTTGGGCGACGTGATGAAGGAATCGGTGCAGGCCGCCCAGTCCTATATTCGCGCCCATGCCGAAAGCATGGGTTTGAAGCCGGAGATCTTTCAGGATAACGAGATCCACGTTCACGTTCCGGCCGGCGCAATACCTAAGGACGGCCCTTCGGCCGGTGTCGCGATGACCACGGCGCTGGTTTCGATCCTCTGCCGCATTCCGGTCAGAAGCGATGTTGCCATGACCGGCGAGGTGACGCTGCGCGGCAAGGTGCTTCCGATTGGAGGGCTGAAGGAGAAAATCCTGGCTGCCGTTCGCTCGCGGATGCGGCTGGTGATCATTCCGGAGCAGAACAAGAAGGACCTGGAGGATATTCCGGCCGAGATCCTGAAAAAGGTCAAGATCGTGCCGGTCTCGGAGGTGAACGAAGCTCTCAAGCTGGCACTGGAGACGTTTCCTTTAGCGACGTCCGGCAAGCCCGTTAAAGTTTCTGCTGCCAAGGCATCCAAGCCGAAGAGCAAGAGCTCACAATCTGAAACTCAGGCGTGAAACCGGACGGTACCGGCGAATTGGGCCTGATCGGCTTTAGTCGCCGCTCCCGCCTCCTGAATGCAGACGGGGCATGATGTCGCTTGAACGGACATCATGCCCCGTTTTACTTTGTTTGCGGGCGCTACTTCATCAATGTCTTCAAGGCCTGCTTGAGCAGTCCTTCCACCGACACTCCGCCGCTGGCGTCCAGGCCGGCCAGCGCCTTGCGCACCTGCGGTTCCTTGTAGCCCAGATTGAGCAGCGCCGAAATAACATCCTCCGCCACATCTTCTGCCGGTATCTGGCGCGCTTCCATAGCGGGCAGCGATGACAGGTCCATCTTGCCGGCCTTGTCCTTCAGTTCCAGTACCAGTCGCTCGGCGGTTTTTTTCCCGATTCCGGGTATGGTGGAGAGTTTGTTGATGTCGCCCTGTGACAGTGCCTGGGCCAAAGGTCCCGGCTGGATGTTGGAAAGGATGTCGCGGGCCAGTTTTGGGCCGACGCCGGTAACCGAGATCAGCAGCTGGAAAAAGGATTTTTCCAGCCGGGTACGGAAGCCGTAGAGCTGGATGGCATCCTCGCGGACGCTGGTGTGGATGTGCAGGGAGGCCGTACCACCTTCTTCGGGCAGTTCATAGTAGGTGGAAAACGGAATCAGTATGCGATAGCCGACCCCGTTTACATCCAGGATGATGTGATCGGGTGATTTATGGGCAATTTGTCCGGTCAGCAGTGCAATCATAACTTCATATCCCTCCAGGAAGTCTTCTGACGCTTTTCCGTCGCTCCGACACCTGTCAACTGTTTCAGTCCGTACGAATTGATATGACAGACCGCCACCGCCAGGGCATCGGAGGCATCGGCCTGGGCGATCTCCGGCAATCCCAGAAGCGCCTTGAGCATCTTCTGGACCTGTCCCTTCTCTGCGCGACCCTGCCCAACCACGGCCTGTTTGACCTGCAGCGCCGAATATTCCGAAACCGGCAGATTGGCATGGACCGCGGCTACGATCGCTGCACCGCGAGCCTGGCCGAGCTTGAGTGCGCTCTGGGCATTTGTCGAAAAAAAGATGTTTTCAATGGCAACCTGATCCGGTTGATATTGGGCGATAATTTCGGATAAACCGTCAAAGATCCTCTTCAACCGTCCGGGGAAATCGTCGGCGCTGTCGGTAAATATGGCGCCGTTGTCGACATGGACAAGCTTGTTTCCGGTCTTGTCGACAAGGCCGTAACCGGTGATGCGCGAGCCGGGGTCGATGCCTAGAACTCTCATCTAGAATCCGCAGCCGCCGCCGTTTTTGGCGTGGTACTTCTGGTGGTACGCTTCGGCTTCCCAGAAGGTTGCAGCCGGCACGATTTCGGTGGCAATCCTGCGGTGCAGGCGACCGGAACTGTCCAGCCGCTCCAACGATTCTTCTGCCATACGTTTCTGCTCCGCTGAATGGAAAAAAATCACGGAACGATACTGGTCGCCGATATCCGGCCCCTGGCGGTTGAGCTGGGTCGGATCGTGGCATTCCCAGAATCTGTCCAGCAGAGCCTGATAGGAGATGGTGGCGGGATCGAAGGTGATCTCGACCGCTTCGGCATGTCCTGTGCCGTGGCTGCAGACATCCCGGTAGGTAGGCTTCTCGGTGCGCCCTCCGGTATAACCAACCCGCGTGGAAACCACGCCAGGCAGTGTCATGAAGGCATCCTCGACCCCCCAGAAACAACCGGCTGCAAATGTCGCCTTTTCAGACATGACCCCCCCCAAAGTAGAAAGGGGCTCTGATGAGCCCCTTGTGAAAATCGTTACATCATCTTTTCCATCTCTTCGGAGGAGATGTCGAAGTTGGAGTAGACGTTTTGAACATCGTCATTATCTTCCAGTTTGTCCATCATCTTGAGCATGTTTTCGGCCTGTTTTCCCTCCAGCAGGACCTGGGTCTGGGGAATCATGGTGGTTTCGGCGTTAAGGAATTTGAACCCCCTGGCTTCAAGCGCTTCGCGCACCTCGATGAATGCGCCAGGCTCGGTTGTTACTTCAATATGCTCGTCCTGCTCGGCCACATCTTCGGCACCGGCTTCAATAGCCGACTCGAAGAGCTGTTCGAAACCGACGGATTTGTCATAGACAATCAGACCTTTTTTGCTGAACATCCAGGCCACGCAGCCGGCCTCACCCATGTTGCCGTTACATTTGGTGAGGATGCTGCGGATATCGGATACGGAGCGGTTGCGGTTGTCGGTTAGCACTTCCACCAGCACGGCTGCGCCGCCGGGGCCGTAGCCCTCATAGACGATCTCCTCGTAGGTGACCCCTTCCATGCCGCCAGCGCCCTTTTTGACGGCCCGCTCAATATTGTCTTTGGGCATGTTCTCTGCTTTGGCCTTGTCAATGGCGGTCCTCTAACGGGGATTGGCAACCGGATCTCCTCCGCCAAGTTTTGCGGCTACCGAAATCTCTTTGATGATCTTGGTGAATACCTTGCCGCGCTTTGCATCTGCAGCGCCTTTTTTGAGCTTGATTGTACTCCATTT
>JACMKN010000220.1 GCA_014380135.1 Deltaproteobacteria bacterium | reverse complement strand
CCTCGGGAAGCGCAGATGTGGCTGTTCAGCGGGGGATAGAAATTTAAGGGGCGCCTGTTCCGGAACAAGCGCCCCTACTTTGGAGCTGTAACTACTCATCACACATTATCGCCTTCAACCCTTTTCCGCTCCAGACAGGCCTTTTTCGCGAGCCTCAAACGCCGGCCCCCCAGAAAAACCTCCTCGATGAAAATTGCCACAAAGCAGATGATAAACAAAGCGAAAATGATTCCAAGAATTTTTGCAAACATTTTATTGCTCCCACCCGGTCATGGCTTGACCAGCTCCGATTTGTTTGAAATGCAGGGAAGGATGTCGGGGGTTTTGCTTCAATAACGTAAAATTGGCGTCGGACAGTTGCTTAATAGCAGATGGAAGTCGGGAGTAGCAATCCCGGAAACGCGGCGAAGCGTGATGAATCAGAGCGGTTTGCATTGACCTGCGCCATATTGGGCAAGGGCTTCCGCTGCAAGAGAATCGAGTTTGCCGTTATTGATATCTGCGGCAAGGGTATGGTCCCAGCGGTGTGCGTCGAACTCGTCGAACCAGGAGCGAAACAGACGGAGTTCCGGTTCGGGAAGAGCGGCAATCTGAGATTCTATGCGTTGGAGTGACGGCATGACTACCTCCGGAAATATACAATGTGAATAAAACATATCATACAGATTGTTAATCAGTCAAACCGAAGGAGGAAATGCCATGTTTTTCGTTTGCCGTCCCAGCCCAAGGCGGCTTTCCTTTTCCCGGTTGTCTGGTCTGGCCTGCACCAAAAAACAATTTCTTTGTTTCTGAGTATATATTTTGTTATGAACTAGGCATGGGAACTCATTTGACATGAAAATTCTACACACATCGGATTGGCATATCGGGCGGGCGCTGCATGGGCGCAAACGTTACGAGGAATTCGATCTCTTCCTGGACTGGCTGATAGACTGCATCAGACTTGAAGGGATTGAAACCCTTCTGCTGGCGGGAGATGTCTTTGATAATGGCACACCCGGCAACCGGGCCCTTGAGCAGTACTTCCGCTTTTTATGCCGGGTGGCGGAGGCCGGCTGCCGGCATGTCGTGGTTACGGCCGGCAACCACGATTCTCCCTCGCTGCTCAATGCGCCCCGCCAGGTGCTGCATCATCTGAACGTCCATGTGGTCGGCTGCATGACCGAGGCGCCGCAGGACGAACTGCTGCTGCTGAAGGATGCCGACGGCCGGCCCGAGCTGATCGTTTGTGCTGTTCCCTATCTGCGCGACCGTGATATACGCAGGGCCGAAGCCGGCGAAACCTGTGAGGACAAGGGGCGCAAGCTGGTGGAGGGGATCTGCGACCATTATCGGCAAATGGGCGAGCTGGCCCTGGCCAAACGCGCCGAACTGGGAGTCAAGCTGCCGATCATCGCGATGGGGCACCTTTTTACCAGCGGCGGTCAGACCGTCGAGGGGGATGGCGTGCGGGAACTGTATGTCGGCACTCTCGGCCAGGTGCGGGCCGATGTTTTCCCGGAGTGCTTCGACTATCTGGCCCTTGGTCATCTGCATCTGGCGCAGCGGGTGGGCGGCGCCGATCACCGCCGCTATTCGGGCTCCCCGCTTCCGCTGAGCTATGGTGAGGCCGGGCAGCGCAAGGTTGTGCTGGCGGTGGAGACCACTGCAGAAGCGCTTTCAGTTCGAGAAATAGGCGTGCCCTGTTTTCAACCCCTGGTCACTGTTCGCGGCGACTGGGATCAGATAGCCGGGCGAATCGCAGCCTTGAAAGAAGAAGCAGCTGCGACCTGGTTGGAGGTGATCTACGACGGGGAAGAGCTTGTCGGTGATCTGCAGGAGCGTCTGCGGGAGCTGATTGACGGCACACCGCTGGAAATCCTGCGCACCAAGAACCTGCGACTGGTGGAGCGGACCTTGAGCCGGATGTCTACCGAAGAAACCCTGGACGATCTGGAGCCGCAGGAAGTCTTTGCCCGCTGCCTGGAGGCCCACAGTGTGCCGCAGGAGCAGCAGGGCGAACTGCTGGCGGCCTTTCACGAAACCATGGCGGCTCTCCATGAAGATGACGCGCTGGGGCAGCCATGAGAGTCCTGCGCCTGCGTTTCAAAAACCTGAATTCACTGGCCGGTGTCTGGGATATCGATTTCACGCATCCCGACTATGTCTCCAGCGGCATCTTCGCCATCATCGGACCGACCGGCGCCGGCAAGACGACCATCCTGGATGCGATCTGCCTGGCACTCTACGGTCGGACCCCCCGTCTGGAGAGGATCACCCAGAGTGATAACGAGATCATGTCCCGCCAGACCGGCGAATGCTTCGCCGAGATTGAATTCGAAACGGCCAGGGGACGCTTCCGTTGCCACTGGAGCCAGCACCGCTCGCGCCGGATGGCCGACGGCCTGCTGCAGTCGCCCAGGCACGAGATTGCCGAAGCCGAAAGCGGGCTCATACTTGAATCAAAGCTTAAAGCGGTGGCTGTAAAGGTTGAAGATGTCACCGGAATGGACTTTGACCGTTTCACCCGCTCCATGCTGCTGGCCCAGGGGGGCTTTGCCGCCTTTCTTCAGGCCAATCCCGATCAGCGCGCCCCGATTCTGGAGCAGATTACCGGAACCGAAATTTACAGCCGGATTTCGATCAAGGTTCACGAGCGCACTTCGGATGAGCGCCGAAAACTAACGGAACTGCGGGCCGAGCTGGATGGAATACAGTTGCTGACTCCGCAGGAAGAGCAGGCTCTGCGCAGTGAGCTGGCTGAACGGCAGACCCAGGAAACCGCACTGGTTGCCGATGTCAGGATTGTCCAGGAAGCCCGCTCCTGGCGAGAACGAATGGCGGCGCTGGAGGGGGAACTGCTGCAGCTTGATCAGGATTGGCAGGACTTTGCGGTGAAAAAGGAGCTGGCGGCCCCCGAGCTGGAGCGGCTGGCGCTGGCTGCGCGCGCCCTGAAAATTGCCGGAGAGCACGCCCATTTAGGCGCGGTCCGCAAACAGCAGGAAGCGGAGCAGGCCGAATTGAAGAACATCGAAGAGCGTCTGCCCAGGCTTCAGCTCTCCTGGCAGGCGGCCTTCGATGAATTGGAACAGGCCGAACTCACTCTGGGCCGGGCCGGGGTCGAACAGGCTCAAGGGGCCGGACTGATCCGCGCCACCCGGGAGCTGGACGTCAGGCTGGGTGAGTCACTCTCCCGCTTGAAGGGCCTGGCGGATGACATTGAAAATGTCAGGCGGCAGAGCGGCGGCTACCGCCATGCGATGACCGCCAGCGATCAACGACTGAGCGAAATCGGCATGCAACTGGGGACGGTCGCAGCCCTGTTGGACGAACACCGGGCCGACGCCGGATTGAGCGAGGCTCTGACCGGGATCGAACAGCAGCTGAGAACCTGCAAGACGCTTGACCAGCAGTGTCGGGCCAATCGGGACAAGCTCAGCCGTCAGGCAGCTGTTATCTCGAACGCCAGGCTGGCACTTGACCAGGCTGAAACCGTCTGGAAGGGCGCCGTGCAGGCGGTCACCGAGGCCGAGGGCGGGCTGGTGACGCTGTGCAGCTCCCGCCAAGCCCTGCTGCAGGGGCGCGAGCTGTCTGCGTTACGCGATCAGGCTGAAACGGTTGCAACCCGGATCGGTCGTCTGGCAACTATTGACGAAGCCGTCGGGCGGATTGGGGAAAGCGGACAGCGTCAGGCGGAATTGACACTGCGTGTAGCAGAACTTGAACAAAAACAGTGTAACCTATTGCAGCAGCAGGAAAAGCTGGCCGGTGAACACGAACTGCGCGAGCAGCTTGTCTGTCAGCTGCAGGACAAGGTCGTGCTGCTGAACCGGGTGCGGGACCTGGAAGCGGAACGGGCGCAACTGGTGGATGGCGTGCCCTGTCCGCTGTGCGGTTCCAGTGAGCATCCCTATGCGGTCGGTAATGTTCCGCAGCCGGATGAGGTACAAAAGGAACTGGAGCAGGCCTTGGCTGAATCTAAAATGGTGGGCAAACAGCTGGCCGATAACGGACTGGAGCTGGTCGCGGTCGGCAAGGATCTGGAACTGGCGCGACGGGATCGGCTCGAATGTCAGGGGCGAATGGAGCGCGATGAGACCTTCTGCAGAGGCGCTTTCGCCGAACTTGGTTTGAATGTTGTCTCCGGAGCCTGGCCGGATGCTGTCCGGCAGGAAACTGAAGCGGGTCAGGGGCTGTTGGTCAGTCTGCGCGGCGTCATCAATGGAGCGGAGCAGATCGAACGCTCAGAGCAGGCTGCCAGAGCTGTGTTGGACAAGGCCAGGGATGACCTTTCCCGGCAGGAAAAGGCGCGACTTGCCGCCGCGTTGGGGCACGCATCGGCCTTGACCGAACTCAAGCGCCTGGAGGATGAGTCGGCCGTGCTGCGCGATGATCTGGATCGTGCGCTGGCCGCTGTGGAACGTGCAGTGGAACCGTATGGCTGCGATGAAATCGTTCCGGGCAAGGCCGATCAGATGCTGGCTGCCCTGACTGTTCGGCGCAATGCCTGGCTGCAATGGACAAAAACCGGTGAAAACTTCCAAAAAGAGCTGACTGAAATCGCTGCCGGGAAGGAAAAACAGCAGGCGTTGCTGGCGGAAGCCGAAAGGGTTCTGGCCGAAAGGGAGCAGCAGCTGCAGACCGGAACTGTCCAGCGGGATGGCCTGGTAGAGCAGCGCCTGGAGCTGTACGGTGAACGCAACCCGGATCTTGAGGAAAAGCGTCTGGCCGAAGCGTTGCGGCAGGCCGGTCAGCGGCGTGAAGAACTCTTGCGGGAGAGTAACAAACTCCGCTCCGAGCTTGACATGTTACATCAGCAGCTTGAAAAGCTGAGCGGATCCACCAGAGAACGGGCCGGGCAACTGGCCGGGCTGGAAGCGGCTCTGGCTCTGCGTCTGACCGAGGCCGGTTTTGCCGATGAAGCGTCTTTTGTGCAGGCCTGCCTGCCTCAGCAGCGCTATGATGAACTTGTGCAGTGGGCTGAGAATCTGGGCAAGCAGGAGACCGTGCTGCGTACCCGCCGGCAGGATCGCAGCGAAGCTTTGGCGGCAGAGCAGGACCGGAACCTGACCGACAAGACGCTGGAGCAGATCCGCGAGGAACATGAATCCGTGGCCGGGCGCTTGAGCGATCTGCAGAAAACGCTGGGGGCGCTTGATCACAAACTGCGTCAGCATGTCGAGCAGCAGCAGCGTCATCACAGTCGGCTGCAGGAGATTGATGTCTGTAAACGGGAATGTGAACGGTGGGATCGTCTGCATGCGCTGATCGGTTCCGGCGACGGGAAAAAATTCCGCAATTTTGCCCAGGGTCTGACCTTCGAGCTGATGGTGGCCCATGCCAACCGCCAGCTGCAGAAAATGAGCGACCGCTACATCCTGGTGCGTGACAGCCTGGAACCGCTGGAACTGAATGTGATCGACAACTATCGGGCCGGGGATATCCGCTCCACGCGAAATCTGTCGGGTGGTGAAAGTTTCATCGCCAGCCTGGCTCTCTCGCTGGGGCTCTCCAGCATGGCCAGTCGCAACGTGCGCGTGGATTCGCTGTTTCTGGATGAAGGTTTCGGCACTCTGGATGAAGATGCCCTTGAAACCGCATTGGAAACACTCTCGGCCCTGCAGCAGGAAGGCAAGCTGATCGGCATAATCTCTCACGTTCCGGCCCTGAAGGAACGTATCGGCACCCAGATTCAGGTCGAGGCCGGCAGTGCCGGGCGCAGCAGCCTGAGCGGTCCGGGCTGCAGCAGTATCTGATTTTCCGGCTTGCGGATCGCAACGCTGAAGAACCTGTTTCACAGTAAAAAATGGAGGGTAAGTCATGGAAGAAGCGGTCACGTTCTGGCTCGACAACAAGATTTCATCGGGATTCAAGGTGGCGGAGATCGGCACCCAGATGCTGGTGTCGTACCGGGACAAATATTATGTGGTTGAAGGGGGAGCCGCCAAGATGAAGGGCGTCCGGCCGCTGCACTTCTCCAAAAGCTCGCTGCCGACGGTATGGAAGAAGGCCATCAAGGGCATTCTCCCCCCAGCGGTTACCGTAATCGAACACCCGGAAGATAAAAATCTCCCGGTAACAACATCGATAAAAAAGGAGCGACCCAAGATGATAAAGAGCGTCCCGACCGAAACGGAGCCGTCTGAAACGAGAGTTCAGGTGGCAAAACAGCCTGCCCAGGCAGACAGTGCCGCAGCAGAAGCGAAGCCGGTCAAAACTGCCAAAAAACCGGAAGCCAAAGCGCTGCCCCAGAGCGTAGTCGTTGCCAATTGTCCCTATTGCAACCACAAGCACGAACTGACGCTGGACAAGGGTAAAAGCGGCAAACCGTTCTTCGTGGCCTGTGCCAGGTGTACGGTCGAGTTCGCCGTGCGTTTTGTGCCGGTGACGATCTACCAGGCCCAGGTGGCGGCGTTCAGGTAAACCAGATGAAAAGAGAAAATATACAAGTCACGGAGTCATTTTTATGGAGCAGGTAACACTGGATGGCGTAACTCTCTCACTGGCCGGTCCGGTGGAGCTCAATCTGAAATGGGTCGGCCAGGAAGAGCTGCTGCGGCAGCTGCTGGCGGCCTGGATGGTGATCGACGATCGGGATATCCCTTTCAACCCGCGTCTGATCGGCAAGCCGGGGGTAGGCAAGACCACCCTGGCCTATGCCGCCGCCAAGCGTCTGGAACGGCCGGTCTATCTGTATCAGGCCACCATGGACACCCGTCCCGAGGACCTGATCGTGACACCGGTGATCGGGCCGGACGGCAGGATCCAGTACGCCGCTTCGTCGCTGGTGTCGGCCATGCTGACCGGCGGGGTGCTGATCCTGGACGAGGGCAACCGCATGAGCGAGAAGGCCTGGGCTTCCCTGGCGCCGCTGCTGGATGACCGCCGCTATGTGGAGTCGATCGTGACCGGCCTGCGGATTCCGGCCAAGCGTGATTTCCGGATCGTGGTCACGATGAACGAAGATGCCTCCACCTTCGAGATCCCTGAATACATCCATTCCCGCCTGCAGCCCCAGATCTACATCGACTTTCCAGAAGCCGACGAGGAGCTGGTGATACTGCAGGAGAACCTGCCCTTTGCCGACAGCGCCATCCTGAAATACGTGGTGGACTTTCTGCAGCGCTCCCATGCCGCCGATGAACTCTATTCGGTCCGGGACGGCATCAACATCGCCCGCTATGCCCTCAAGATGTCCGCCGCCGGCGGACAGCCACCCCAAGACCTGCTGCGACTTTCCGTGCAACGGATCCTGGGGGACGAAGCCCTGCCGTATCTGGTCTGACCATGCCCCAACGCCTGTTTCTTGAAAAATTCGGTCCGATCCAAGCCCTGCCGGTGCTGCATTACCGGATGGAGTTCGCCCAACTGGTGCGGATGGCCTTTCAGCGGGTCCGGCCGCAAGTGGTGGCCATCGAGTTGCCGCATACGCTGGAGGTCCCATTTCTGAGAGCCCTGCGGCGCCTGCCGCAGATCTCGGTCATCAGCTACCAGGCCGAGCCGAAGAAGGGAGCCAAAGGGGAAACGGCCGAAACCGTCTATCTGCTGGTGGAACCGGCCGATCCGCTGGTGGAGGCGGCCCGAATGGCACTGGAGCAGGGGCTGCCGCTGCATTTCATCGATGTGGACAGCGACAGCTACCCCCGCCATACGGAACAGCTGCCCGATTCCTATAGCATCTGTCGCATCGGGCTGGAGGCCTACTACCAAGCCTACCGCGCCGCCTGTGGCGATCAGCTCCCCGGCCGGGAGGATCAGCGCCGCGAGCAGGGCATGGCCTTTCGCCTGCAGGAACTTGCCAAGCGTTATGAGCGGGTTCTGCTGGTCTGCGGCATGGCCCATCTGGAGCGGATCAAGCAGCTCTTTGGCACACCGCTGGCGGCGCCGCTGGAACGGATCCGGCGGGTGGGTGTCAGCGTTCTCAACCTGCATCCCGAATCCTGCGGCGAGATCCTGGCCGAGTTTCCCTTTCTGTCGGCCGTCTACGAGCTTCGCCGCGGAGCGTTGCCGGCCGAGCCGCAGGAGAGCGGGGCCGGGCTGCGCAAACGTTTCCACGCCCTGGAACTGATCAGCGGCGGCAAACAGGAAATTTCCGAGGAAAAACTGCTGGACAACGCCATCCGCCGCAGCGCCCGCCATTTGGGGCGCGAGGGTATCTTCCTCGACCGGCAACGAGTCCTCTACCGCTTGTTCAGTGAGGCGGCCCGCCACTATCGCCAGGAAACCGGCGAGAGCCTGCACCTCTGGCAAAAGCGGGCCTTCTTCCGCTTCGCACGCAACTATGCCTTCAGCGGCGGCAGGCTGCTGCCGGACCTGTTCCAGCTGCTGGCGGCGGCCCGGGGCTGCATAGACGACAACTTTGCCTATGCCTTCTGTCGCCTGGCGGTCTGCTACCCCTGGCAGCAGGAAAGCAGCGACCTGGCCACAATCCGCATCTCACCGGAAGAGATCTGGGGCGGCAGTCGACGGATCCGCTTCCGTCCGCGCCAGAAGCGGGACAAGGGCCTTTCCCGCTTCGGCTTCCTGAAGCGCAAGCGGGAACGGCGCCCTGGTGAGTGGCTGGAGGGGTTCGACGATCCCTCGATCTGTTCCTATCCCCCGGAAGACCTGGCTCTGGAGGCCTACGGCCGCTTTCTCAAGCGCAAAGGAAGCATGCAGCTCTCGGAGGAGCTGACCCGCTGTGAAAAGTTCACCAGTTCGCTGCTGGACGGCATCGACATGCGCGAAACCATGCGTAACCTCCACGAGGGCGCCATCTACGTCCGGGAGCAGCAGCGGGCCAAGGGGGGTGTGGGCTGCCTGGTGGTGATCTTCGACGAGGACCGCCGCACGGAGCGCTACCCCTACTGCATGACCTGGCTGGGGGAGCATGACCAGGAGTCGGACATGGCCTTCTACGCCACGCAGCCGGCGGAAAACGTGGTCGGTCCCGGCATCTGCCGCAGCAAATACGGAGGTTTCCTGCTCTCCTATCCTCCCCGGCGCATGCTGGATGTGTGGCAGGACCAGGACTACCGGGGGGCAGTGAGCAAGGCCGAGGTTCTGCTGATGGCGGCCCTGGACTATTCTCT